>JAEOUJ010000294.1 GCA_016839405.1 Candidatus Gerdarchaeota archaeon
CTAAAACATAAATCGGTCCAATATCACCAATATCGTCTTTCCAACAGCTTATCATTTTTGGTTCATAAGGATTAGATACATTTACAATTTGCAAACCACATTCTTCAGCTCCAACAAACAATAATTCTCCTTTCAATTGAATATATGTCGAAACAGTATAGTTATGGTACATTGAAAGTAATATTATTTGATTTGGATTACTATAATTAAAAATATTAACTCCATTTGTAGCTGTAGCATAAACTAAATTTCTCTCGAGATCAAGTTCAATATCATGTACATATGAAAGAGTATATCGATCCATTTCAGTACAATTTATTGGATTAGTGATATTATAAACAACTAAACCTCTATTAATTTCAAGTAGAAATGCTAAATCATTTCCAACATATTGCATATTAATTATACTACTTGTTGGAGCTAATGTACCAATTTCTGTAAAAGTGTGAGTAGTATTAACTCCATCAATAAATAAAGGATTTATTAAGAAAAAATAAAAAAGAATAATAGACACTGCGAAATTGCATGCCTTTTTTTCCATCAATATCACTCCTTCCAATGCAAATACAAATTATTGAAAATAAAAATAATTTGTATTATTCTTGTATTTTTAAAAGAAATTACATTAATAAGAGCTATAGAAGCTTTAAAAGTCATCCCCTAAACAACAACAAAAAGATTTGAAATGAAAGAAATTAGAGTTAAAGGTTCATACTATGATATTGGACTTTTCAATGGTGAACAACTAATAGCTGAAAAAATTAAAGGTTTTCCACCCAAATTTTCACAAGAGAATTTAGAGAAATCGAAAGCATATGAAAAAGAGGTTAAAAATTATTGTCCAGGATTGCTTGATGAAATGCAAGGCATGGCTGAAAGTTCAGGCGTTGATTATCAAACTCTGGTTGCATTTGAGCTTACACCTTATCGTTTAAAACCTCAATGTTTAGTTTTTGGCATAACTGGTGAGCATACACATTCAAGTAAATCGATGCTCGTGAGAAATCATGAATGGCTAGAGGAAGATGGCGAAGCTCTAATAGTATTAACTATTAAACCGGATAAAAAAATAGCTAGTTATGGCTTTACATTTAATTGGCCATTGCTTTCAAGATATGGAGGTATAAATGAAGCTGGTCTAGCTATATCTTCAGCGACTGCATCATTCAAAAATTCAGGCCCAGGTATTATGCTTAATATAGCTACAAGATGGATTTTAGATAATTTTAAAACAACTGAAGAAGCGGTGGATTTTATTAAAGAGATGCCTAAAGTTTGGGGTATTAATTATATGATAATTGATAAAAATGAAGCTTTGGCAAAGATTGAAGCCCATCGAGAAAAAACATTAGTTACTTATCCAGAAAAGGGATTCGATATGATAACATTGACTTATGAAGCTGCAGAAATGAGGAAGTTGCATCCAGATGAATCACCAAATGTACTCAAACTCTTTGATAAAAGAAGGAAGTTTTTAGATAATTGGTTTGCTGTAAATAAAGGGAAAATTACCGAAGAAAAAATTGTTGAAATTCTAAAAGATTGTGAGAATTCTCTTCATTATCACGATAAAGCTCCAAATGGAACTTATGGTACTTGCTGGTCTTGGATTGTTTCTCCCCAAAAAGATGAAGCATTGATAAGTACCGGTGCCCCTTGTAAGAATGAATTTAAATCATATAATATTGATTATACTTTTCCCTAGATTAAAGACATTAAGTGAATATCACTTAATTTTTCTCTTTTCTAACTAAAATTTACATTAATTATTCAATAAAAAAGAAAAGGTTATGCTAGATAAACTAGCATTTCACTCCTTGATATTTATTTTTAGAAATTGCGGTAACATTTTGGTAAACATTCAGAGAACCATCTGATTCAATTTCAATTAAGATATTGCCACATTTTCCTGTTTCAATAACTTTTGTTCCTATTTCTTCTAAAGATTTCATTGTTATTTCATGTGGAAAACCATAACTACTTGGATCTGCACAAGGAATAATGGCATAATTTGGTTTGAGTACTTCAACAGGCTCAAGAGCTGTTCCATGTTTACTGCCATGATGAGCAACTTTCAAAACATTACATTTCAAAGGTTTGTGAGAAACATCTATTTGTACGTGTTGATCAGGATTCTCTGTTTTAACATATTGAGGAAATTCTTCTGTCATTTTTCCCCAACTATCCCATTGTGCATCACCAGCCAATATAACCGATTTTCCACCATACTCAAGTTTCAAAACTATTGATGCATTGTTTATATTTACACCATAAGAATCATACCGATTTCTTAGAGCAATGGATGGAGCAAGAACAGTTACATTTACATCATTAAATGTTGTATACAAACCTGAGGTTGGTCGAATAAATTGAATGTTAGTATCAACTTCAGTGATATATTCTGCTAAATTAAACCAAGTAACTGAATTATGTCTAAATCCACTATCCCAAAATTGTTCAACTTTTCCTTGATATTCAGTCAAGACGCTTTTTAATCCTGCAATATGATCATAATGAGGATGTGTTGCAGTAACTAAAGCTAGATCCGTTGCTCCAAGTTTTTTTAACCAATCTTTTGTTGTAGTAGATTTCTTACAATCAATTACCATATGCTCGAAAGTATTAATTTCAGGCAATTGAACTATTATACTATCGCCATCACCTACATCAAGAATCGTAATCGTTAATGAATCGTTTAAAGGTTCTATGTCTATCATCCTTTTCTTACCCTCCTATGGCGATCTTTTATTCCTTCTTGTTTCAGTAGCTTTCTATATGACTCCTTAGCTGATTGTCGCACTATTTCTGTAATATCAAAAGCTAATTGTTTATTGCCTAGAATCACTCTACCTTCATTTATTAGCAAATTTTTTGTTGGGAAGAATTTAGTTAATTCTTTAAAAGTCAAATGATAATCTACTACTTCATTATCTAACTCTCGATCCTCTTCTAACCAGTTTTTTGGATCGAGAAAATCAGCGAAAGTTAGTTGTTCTATTTTTCCTTCAAATTTCTTTATGTTGAAAATTGCTTCAATGATTCTTATTCTTTTTTTCTCTTGAACAATTTTCTTTTCTGGATCAATGAATTCAGGATATTCCTTAATCGAATCAATTGTATATCTTCTTAGTTTTAATATCTCTTCTTTTTTTGTGCGGAAAATATTTAGTAGTCTTGTGTTTTTTGCGCTTACTTTTTTATCTAAGCTTTCTCCTTTTGGTATTTCAATCACTGTGCTTCCTTTTTTGAATTTCTCATCGTCTAATAATTTCTTTATTCTTGTTCTTGTTTTTGCAGGACTCTCTTTTTTCTTATCACTTTCTATCAGTATTTTTTGTAATTGTTTTATTGAATCAGTAATATATGGTTCAACTTCTGCTTTTGCCAATTGCTTTTGCAGATGTTGTGTAGCTTTCAAAAAGTCTTTTTTCTTCTCTGTTTGTTTTAAAAATTCATCTGTTAATGAATACAAAGTTGGCATATTGCCCACTCCCTCAAAGGAAATCTATTTCCTTTTATAAACATTGAAACTTTTTCTTTATAAAATTTTCATGTTTTTATTGAACTCAATTTGTTATTTTAATTAGATATTAGTTAAGAAATAATTATTTTATCGACTAATAAGACTGAATAACTTATATTTATTAATGAATTAAATAAGGATAGTATATTAGAGGGATATTAATGAACTGGAAGAAAATAAACTCTAACTTTTTGATTATATTGATTTTTTTAACCTCTTTTTCCCCGATTTATATTACTTCAGAAAAAGCTAATAAAGAATTTGAACTTACTCCAGAACCCCAAGAAACTAGAAATTGGACTTTTATGATTTATTTTTGTGCTGATACTCGAGATGATTATGTCACATCTTCATTAGATAATTCTGCAAATTGGCTTGCAGCAGCAATGTTAACTACAATAAATTCATTATATTGGTATGATCTTTATCCAGGTTCTGAATCTAATCTAAACGTTCTTGCACTTTTTGATCATCCATATTCACCAAGCTATCCTAATGGGCAATGTAAATTGTATAAAGTAGAATATA
>JAEOUJ010000295.1 GCA_016839405.1 Candidatus Gerdarchaeota archaeon
AAAAATTAATTATTAATGGATTTTACATAAAGAAAAACATTAAGGTTATCAATATGTCTGAGGAATGGCGACTCTTAGAATTGGATGGTTTACCTGGAATTGAAACTCAAACAATTTATCATACCATCGGACTAGCAATGGAAAAGTATGATGATATTGAAAATACAATAGTAATTTGTTGGCCTATAGATCCTGTTGTATGTATTGGTTATCATCAGATAATTGAAGAAGAAGTTGATATCAACTATTGTAAGAAAAAGAAAATACCTATTGTAAGACGACCTTTAGGTGGAGGAGCAGTATATTTAGATAATGGGCAAGTATTTTATCAAATAATAGGAAGGTTGGATAGCAAAAAACTACCTAAAGATGTTGGTTCTTTTTATGAAACCATTTTGAAAGCTCCAATTAAAACATATCAAGAAATTGGCATCAATGCAAAATATGCTCCAATAAATGATATTGAAGCTGATGGCAAGAAAATTTCAGGTAATGGTGCTGCAGAAGTTGGAGGAGCAAGAATTCTTACTGGAAATTTAATCTTTGATTTTAATTTTAATGAGATGGTTAAGATTCTTAAAGTTCCAAATGAAAAATTTCGAGATAAAATTGCTTCAAGTTTACATGAGCGATTAGGTACAATTAAAGGAATTTTAAGTGAATTGCCTGATAGACAAAAAGTTAAAGATATTTTAATTAGGAATTTTGAAGAAACTCTTGAAATTACTCTTCGTAAAGAAAAAGCATTATTGCCTAAAGAAAAGAAAATAGATCAAGAATTGTTGAAACAGTATAGGAGTGAGGAATGGTTAAATATCGTTGAACATAGAAGATCAGAATTAATGCAAAAACGGAAAATTAAGATATCAACTACTACACAAATCTATGATGCTATTTACAAAGCACAAGGTGGTTTAATTAAGATATTCTTTGAAGTAGAAAAGGAATTCATAAAAGATATTGCCATTAGTGGTGATTTTTCAGCAAAGCCAATGAATGCTCCAGAATTACTTGAAAATGCTTTGATTGGTAAATTACTTAATCCTAAACATATCTATTCTGCAGTAGCTACAACATATCAAGAAAATAAAATTGACATTCCTGGAGTCACTCCTGATGATTTTGTAAAAACAATTGAATTAGCTGTAAAAGATCTATTCTAGATTTTTTTTGCTTTTACAGCTAAAGAAAGCAATAAAAAGACATATGAGTTTATTATAGTATGAAGGCACAATACGATTTACAACTAGATAATGATATGGATTCTATATTAAATGATATAGCTGATTATTTTAATACTTCAATAAAGACTCTTGAAGATGATATTACTAAAATTATTTCTGTACCATCAAGAATTAGAATTTTACAGAGAAAAGAAGAAAACAAGTATGTTTTGAAAGTGAGAGGAGCTTCTAATGAGGATATTAGTTTTTTATCAGGTATTTTAGGAGAACCAATTAAAATTGGACAAGAAAAATTAAGTCTAAATGATTTTGTGAAAGAAGTGATGAACATACCTGATGTTGAATCAAAAACAAAAAATGAAATAATCGAGATTTTAGATATAGAAGAAAATGAATTTCAGCAATATTACAAACAAATGGAAAGATTTGTGCAAAGAGGACGAGGTCCTCAAGCTATACTTGATGCTTACAATATTCTTAGTAAGTAGATGTTAAGAAGAATTCTCTTTTATTTTTTTTACAAATACATATTTAAAAACAAAACTTCTTACTTTGTAATATGAAAAATAAAAAATTAATTTTAGTATTAACTATTTGTTTCTTACTCATGCCTATTTTTACTATACAGGTGAATAAAGGAAATTCGAATACTTACGAAGAACCAATAGAAATTTTTGATTTTATTACTAAAGATTTTACACAAAATTTCAAAGGTACATACACTGCAAAAGCTTTTGTAGGACCAGACAATGCTTTTGCTGTTGTGAATGCATCTATACATTCAGCTACAACTTCATTTTATCTTGAAGTTTATACCCTTTCAAGTCAAAATTTGATTGATTCCTTGATTTATGCTAAAGTAACTAATGGTGTTGAGGTAATAGTTTTATTAGAACAAGATCATGTTAGTGGTTATGAAGATGATTATACCGAACAAGCAGCTTGGGAACTTGATGATGCAGGAGTAGAAGTTCTATGGACAACATCAGATTATGCTTTTACACATGCAAAATTCTGGGTAGTTGATTCACAGTACACTTATGTTTATTCTGGAAATTGGGCGCCATCGAGTTTGCCAGCAGACACAGATGCTCGAGAAAATAGAGAAATGGGATTAATGTTTGATGATTCAGACATTGCTACTTTCTATGAAGATATTTTCTTTGAAGACTACTATAAAGCACAGAGTCATTCTGGAGGTGGAGATCCGGGATTTACACTACCAAGTGAAAGCTCAGGAACATATGTACCTGTAAAAGTAAGTCCTTTAACACTTACAGAATACATGGAAGTTATTCCTGTTTTCTCTCCAAACAACAGTTATGCAATGTTATCATCTTTGATCGAAAACGCCACTACAACAATTGATGTGCAACAACAATACCTTACAGATACATGTGAATTAACATATGACTTAATTGATGCTGCAAATAGTGGTGTAAATATAAGAGTATTGTATCCTGAACCTGACTCAGCTTCAAAAAATGTCACAGAAATGCTAATGCAAAATGGTATAGAAGTTAGATTTTCCAAGAGTCTATATAACCATAATAAATTCTTGAGAGTGGATGGTGAATATGTATCTGTTTCAAGTATTAATTGGTCAAACGGTTCTGTTGTAGATAATCGAGAAGCTGGTGCAATTGTGAAAAATACCAATATAGCTAATTATCTAGGTGATGTTTTTGAATATGATTGGGAATATTTTAGTGAAATTCCAACTGGTTTTATCCCAGAAGCTAAAATCATCAGCCCAGAACCTAGTATAATAGCTAAAGATTCAATACAAATTGATGCTGGTTTCTATATTGGTCCATTTACATCAGGTGAACTTCGAATAGATAATACATTAATCCATACATGGTCAAATCCGTTAGGTGTTGTAACTTATAATTTGGATACAACTACTTACTCAGATGGAATACACACATTGAAAATAACTGGAATAACTGTAAGTGACAATTACGAAGATGATGTCGATATAAATATAATCAATGCTGATGATTGGAAAGTACTAATTTCAGAAGTTCGATTTGATGCTGTTGATGAACCAGAAGGAGAATTTTTTGAAATCTTTAATGCATTTACATTCAATGTAGATATTAGCAGATGGATTATTACAGATAATGAATATGAATTCATTGTTCCTGTTGATACTATAATTGCATCTGAAGATATGTTAATCTTTGTTCGTGATGAACCAACATTCATAAGTGAAATGAGTACTTTAGGAATAACTGGAATTACACCCGATATTATTTACTCAGGTATTGAATTAGCAAATTCAGGTGATGAGTTAATTTTAAAGAGCTCAGAAGGAAACATACTTGATGCTTGTATTTGGGGTTCTGGTAGCCTATCTGGTCATACTCCATGGTCTGGAACTATTGATGACACTCAAAGTTTACATCGTGATCCTGCTAATGTAGACACTAATGATTGTTCAGTTGATTTTATAGCAGATACACCTGATCCTGGAACAGTTTATATTTCAGTTCCTCCGAGTGGTTTTATACCAGGTTTTATTATTAAAACAACACTAGCTGCAATAGTAATAGTTTCACTTATAACTAGATTTATAGTAAAGAAACGGAAGTAGAATAATTCTCTTCCGCCTATTTTTTCTACTCTTTTTATAAAAAATACCTTAGAAGTTAAATAGAAGTATTACTTTACATATTTGATAGCAATTTGGTACATTGCTTTGGTGAAAATTAGTGGTCAAGGAATTAGTTTTCCGTTTGCAATCTAAATCTGAACTTGAAATTTTAATAGATAGAATGGAGGAGAGAATTGAATTACGAGAAGCAAGTTCTGATATTGGATTAGGATTTATCTTATGTAATATAGATCGTTCACTAGAAATTCAAGTTCATCCAAAAAAAGAGGGAGAATCTTTTGAAATAATTGTCAAAACAAGTGATGATGGTTTAGAAAACATTACAAAAACTATTTTTGGTGAACCAGAAAAAGAAACAGTAAAAGATGCTTCAATATTAGATATAGCAGAGTTCTTGGCTGATTTACCTAATAATACAAAAGAACCTGAAATTAAGGAAATGCTAAAAGATAAATTTGAACTTTCCGATAGTAAATATGAATTTTATAAGAATCTCATTCTAAAACAAGGTAATCGAATTAATGCTAGAACTTATCTTAAGGATGCTGCAGAACGTTTTAGCTAATAGATTCTATTGAATTGGTTTACACAAACATTTTTTCATATTCAAATCAAGAAAATTAAATGTATTGGCAGGAGTTATTTGCCAAACAGTATCAATACCTCGACCAGTTCCACCACAAGCAAGAACATCATGATCTATTGGTATTAAACCAGAATCAGCTGCCATTAAAACTAATTCTGCACAAACTTTGGTTCCTTGTCCAAATGTTCTGTAAACTTCTGCAACCAATCCTGCTATTTGCCATGTTTGATGTTTTCGACGAATTGCTCGATCTACACCAGCAAAAGCATGAGTTGTTGTTAATACAGTTATATTTTTCTTCTTAAGTAACTCTAATAATTCTTGATCAAATTCATTCTCACCAGGTTTTATGAAACCATATACATGTGTTATAATAACTAGTTTATCATGATCAGAAAATATATCCAAAGCTTTAGCAGCTGTTGTTCCTTTTGATGAGGGTATAACAACTTTTGGAATTTTATATTCTTCAGAATATTCGTAGGCTAATTTTAACGCTTTTTCAGTATTTACTTTACCTGTTTGTTTAAAATATACAATCGTTTCTACTTCAGACATTATAATCATCACAAATGATAGCTGCAATATTTCAGTTTATTTTTAATTATTAAAAGGATTTTTCTAGGACAATAACCTAATAATTTCTTAGAAATGAGTTGTTTTTAGTTTATAATTAGATAATTTTGATCTAATTTGTTTTAGAACTTCTTGAATGCTTATTTCTCTAAAAAATAATAAATGGGATTTACATTGGCAATCTGAAGAGCCGAAATTTTCTATATAATCAATTTTGCTTATTGGAAATTTTTCATTTAATAATAAATTCACTGTAAAGCATTCTCTCTTTATTGATGAATGAATTTCTATTATACTAACTAATTTGAAACTCTTATTAATACTCAAATAATCTATATGCCAAAAAATCTTTTTTTGTGGATTAAAATGTCTTTGAATTCTTCCTTTTAATCCTCCAAGTCCAAAAGCTGATCCAACATTGAGATAAATCCCTTTTTTAAATAAAATTTCATTTAATGATCCTACTTTGATTTTTATATCAGATTTGTTAATAAAAAATAAAATATAAGTTCCCTTTTCTGCAAGCAATTTTTCACACAGTCTTCTTAAATGATTTCCCATATTCTTCTCGGAACTTCAAAAAGAAATTCACATTTATCCTTTCTTACAATAACATCATCCTCAATTCTGACTCCAAACTCGCCCTCTAGATAAATACCTGGTTCAATTGTATGACACATGCCATTTTTTAGAATTAATTTGTTACCTTCCACCATATATGGTCTTTCATGACCTTCTATACCTATTCCATGTCCTAATCTATGTGTGAAGTGTTTACCATAACCATCGTTTTCAATTACATTCCTAGCAGCTCTATCAACTTCCTCAGCTTTAATTCCTTCTTTTGACGTATTATAAGCTGCTCTATTAGCTTGATAGACAGATTCATATATTTTCAAAAATTTATCACTAGGTTTACCTATAACCGAAGTTATTGTTATATCTCCATAATAACCTTTGTAAATTGGCCCAGCATCAATCAAAAGCACATCATTTTTTTCAATTATGCGTTCAGTTGGAGATACATGAGGTAATGCAGAATTTGGTCCAGATTGTACTAAACCAAATGCAGGAGTTCCTTTTTTAGTTAATTCATCTTTAATTATTTTAGCTACCTCGGTTTCAGACATTCCAGGTTCTACTTGTTTAAAAGTTTCAATTATTGAATTAGCAGCTATTTTTGTAGCTTCCTGCATTATTTTTATTTCATCTTCTGTTTTTATTAATCGTGATTCAAGAATTATATTTGAAGCATCTGAAAAAGAAGCATTTGGTAATTGACTTTTTATTTTCAAAAACCATTCAAACCAAAGTTTATTATCCAAAGCTATGTGATTAGCATTAAATCCTTCTAATGTTTCTTTAAGCAATTTGAAGGGATTTTCATCTTCTTGCCATGTTCTAATAGTTCCTGTTTGAATGTCTTTTTCCATTCTACCTTTCTCAAAACTTGGGCAAATAAAAATAGGGTCTCCTTTTTGAGGTAAAATAGCAACAGTTAGCCTTTCACTAGGGTGTGTTATTAATCCTGTAGCATAAAATAAATCCACACCTGGGAATAATAATAAAATATCTGTTTCTGTTTTCTCCATAAATTTCTGTATATTTTCCTGTCGTTTTTTTATCATAATAAACAACTCATTAATTCAATTTAGTTTACTTAAATTTTGATTAAATAACATTCTCTTTATTTATTCATCATAGTCCAAAATACTTTTTATTGCTTTTTCTAAAGCATCAAGAAATTCGGGAACTAGATTATTATCTTCGTTTAAAGCGTTTTTGTAGGTAAAACCAGATCGGTGTTTATGACCTCCTCCACCAAATTTTTCAGCAATAGCAGCTACATCAGTTGTATTACTACGTAAACCTATTCTAAAATTAGTTGTATCTATTGCTAGATTAATGTCTTCATTTGAAATTTCTGAAAGAAATTTAGTCATTTTACCTCTTGGTATCAAATTAGAATAGGCTACTGATATTGTTCTTCCTGCTAATGTAATAATTTCTAATTCTCTCTTTATTCGATCACGTTCTGCTTCAAAGACTCTATAAGCATCTAAATATTCCTCAATTATCTTTGGATCTTCCAAATTTCCCCTTATGAATATCTCACGAATTCTTTCTAAATCTTGTAAAGAATATCTATGATAATCAATTAGAGTATAATATATATCTGCAAGCCTATCAGTTACATCAAAATCTCCGTTATGTGCAATTTTAGCTATTTTTTTTGAAATTTCATCATTAGGCATAAATCTTTTTTGAACAAGCTCAGCTGCACAAAAAGATGAATCATGAATGAATTCGTCCAAAGTTTCTTCAAGTAATTCTTTTAGGTCAACAGGTGCTTTATGATGATCAATCCAAATTTTCCTTGCTTTCAAATTTCTTAAGGGTTCAATAATTTCATTTATAACCTTTCTATTCAAACCAATATCCGTGATAATTAAAACATTAGGGTTATGCTTTAAAGCTTCTATGAATATATCCTCGAAATTATAATAATCAGCTAAGAAACAAATTGGTTCAATGTTCAGTTCATTAAAATATCTGTATAATATAGCTTGCGATCCGATACCATCAGGATCAATAGAATGAGATATGGAAATAACTGTTAATTTGGTCATATCATTACTAGAGATATAGCTATTTAAAATTCTCCCTATTCGCTGAAAATTTCACAAGATATAAATTAGTCATTCTAGGGCAATTATTTATATATTTAAGGAAATTTTGAGGCACCATAGCATTTGAATAAAATTAAATGATTAATATTAATATAAAAATGGTCTTAAAGATTCCATGTGGTGAATAGAATGAACATTATAAGAACAACAGTTAATGGACTTCCAACTGTTGGTGCTTTTGGTTTGGCAACTGAAAAATTTGCTATATTATCCAAATTTTGGCCAAACAAATCTATAGATGCTATATCAAAAGCATTAGAAGTACCTATATATAAATTGAGTATAGGTGATACTTCATTAGTTGGAATACTATTAGCAGCAAATACAAAAGGCATTCTTTTACCGCATATAGTATCACCTCGAGAAGTTGAGATTTTAGAAGATTCATTAGATAGTTCAATAAATATAGGCATTGTTGAGAGTAAAATTACCTGTCTTGGTAATTGTATTTTAACAAATGATAATGGAGCTATCATAAATGAAAAATTTGAGCCAAAGGCAGTTTCAACAATTAAACAAACATTAGATGTTGATATAGAGAAAGGGAATATTTTAAAATCTCCTTTAGTTGGTTCCCATGCTCTAGCTACTAATCTAGGTGCAATAACCCATCCATTAACTACTGAAATGGAAATGAACTGGCTTAGTGAAAAATTAGGCGTTTCTATAAGTGTTGGAACAATAAATAGAGGTGTTCCATACATTAGTATTGGTTGTTTTGCTAATTCTAAAGGCGCAATTTGTGGAAAAGAAACTACGGGACCAGAATTACAAAGAATATATCAATCATTAAAAGGAATTTAATTTATATTCATCTTATACAAAAAGAATAAAAACCCTATCAATTGTGTTCAAATAATTGATTATTAAGAGTTGGATCAAAATGAGCAAAGATGTACAAGTAAAGAACTATCGTATCACTTTACTCGAAAAACCTTTGAAGAATAAAATGCAATATGAAGTAGATGTCAGAGCTACAAATAAAGATGATGCTTTGGAAAAGGCTTATTCAAGAATTGGTAGTAAACATAGAGTTTCAAGAAAGCTTTTACAAGTAAAATCAATTAAAGAAATAAAAACAATTGAATTAAAAAATCCAATTCTAAGAGAAATAGCTTCTGATGATAAGATAAAGATACAAATAACAAAATGAAAAATGTGTATCTAAAAAAAGATAATTATTGGTCATCATATTATGGTGAAATAAATGAGTAATAAAGACGATTTACAAAAAGAATTTCAACAAATATCTGCAAATATACAAAGATTTGATGAGTATGGTAAACAATTGCAAGTTGAAATTGAAACACTACAATCATTTTTAATTGATTTAACAAGATCAAAACAAACTTTGGAGGGTTTAAAGGAAGAGAAAAAACCAGAAGAGACATTACTTCAACTTGGATCAGGAGTTATGATTCGAGCAAAACCAATTGAACCTAATAAAGTCTATCTAAATGTTGGAGCAGGCGTAATTGTTTCTAAAACATTAAATGAGGCTATAGAAGATATAACAAATAGAATAGATGTAGCAGAAGAAAGAAGATTAGGATTAGCTGATCAATTAAATCAAGTAATAAATCAAATTAATGTTTTGGAACAAAGAGCTCAGGCAATTTATCGACAATTACAAGGACCATCCAAACCACAGTATGATCCAGACCTTGTAAGTTAATTAATAATTACTTAGTTTTTCTTTTAATAATGGAATTCTAAAAATATAGATACAACTAATTAGTATAACAATATAAACATCAATATGGAGATTGAATTCATTGTTTAAAAAATTCAGAAGTGGTATAAATTCAGCATTTGAAAAACTCACTCAGAAAGAGTTAACATCTAAGAATCTTGAAAAACCTCTTTATGAACTACAATTATCACTAATCGCAAATAATGTTGCTGTTCCAATAGCTGAAAAAATCTCTAAAGATGTTGAAAATGCATTAATAAATACAAAGGTGGGACGTTTAGTTTCAAGAAAAAAAGTTGCTTATGATGCTCTAAGAAAAGCAATTATAGAAATTCTTGAATCACCTGGCGAGAAAATAGATATTTTAGAAATTATAAGAGAGAACAAAAAAAATAATGAACCTACTATATTAGCGATTTTTGGTCCAAATGGTGCTGGAAAAACCACAACTATAGCAAAATTAACTCAATATTTAATCGATAATAATTTTACTGTAGTAATTGGTGCAGGTGATACTTTTAGGGCTGGAGCTATTGACCAAATAAGTAAACATTGTAATAAACTTGGTGTAAGAATAATAAAACAAGATTATGGATCAGATCCAGCTGCTGTTATATATGACACAATACAACATGCCCGAGCAAAAGGAATAGATGTAGTAATTGCAGATACCGCGGGAAGATTACAAACAAATAAAAATTTAATGAGAGAATTAGAAAAAATTGTTCGTGTAAATGAACCGGATTTGAATATTTTTGTTGCTGATGCATTAACAGGAAATGACGCTGCTATACAAGCAGAAGAATATGATAGAATGGTTGGGATTGATGCTACTATTTTAACAAAAGTTGATGCAGATCCAAAAGGAGGAGCAGCTCTTTCTGTTGTTTATGCAGCAAAAGCACCGATAATTTTCATTGGTGTTGGTCAGAAATATAAGGATTTCAAACCATTTGATGCACAATGGTTTGCAGATAATATTATTCCATCTTAAATTTTTAAGAAGAAAACTTTTCTTTTCATTTTCCTAATTTTATATGATTTTAATGACAAACGAAAATGCACTAAAATTAAATAAAGATAAAAATTTAACACCAAGAATTTCAACATTCTTTGCTCAAATGCAACAAGTAAGAAAAGAATTAATAAAAACAGTTGAAAAACTTGAAATAAATTATTTGCATTTTTCATTAGATGAATTAGCGTTTGAGACTATAGGTACTTTATTATTTCATATTGCAGCTGTTGAATGGTCTTGGATTTTTGAGGATATTGTTGGTTTAACAATGGATTTTGATAAATGGAAATTAGCATTTCCTTTGAATTCAGATGTTAATTTACCTCAAATAAAAAATAAAAATATAAAATTTTATTTGGGCAAACTTGAAGAAGTGCGCTTAGAAGTTTATAAGCAATTACAAAAGATGAATGATAATAATTTAGATAAAATAATATCTTCTGGAGAAGACCAAATGACAATAGAATGGATATTATATCACATTATTGAACATGAAATTCTTCATTTAGGTCAGATTAAGCTACTATTTAGATTAAAAAAATTACAAAATAAAAAATGATTAATTAAAAAAAATTTAATCATTACTCTCTATGCTAGATTCATTTGTATTTAGGAATTTATCACTTTTTTGTTTTCTTTTTTTAACACCTTCACGTACCCAGATTTTTTCTGAATCACGTCGTAGTTTACCAAAAAGCATAGGCGAAAAATAGTATATTACTATAAGACCAATAATCGTACTGAAACTAATAAGAATACGTCTAGTTCTTTTAATAATTCGATTATCAGAAGGATCAAGAGGATCAGTTTTGTCTAGCAATTCTTGACCATCACTTATTCCATCACCATCTGTATCTAAGTTTAAGGGATCGGTTCCAATAGAAATTTCAATCCCATCAAAAACCCGATCATCATCTGTGTCAGGATCATGGGGTGAAGTAAAGTAAATAAAAATCTCATCATAATCTGTAACATGATCTAAATCTGTATCTATGTGATCGGGTCTTGTAAAGTATAAAGCTATTTCTTCATAATCAGTAAGACCGTCAAAATCTGAATCTGGGAGTAATGGATTGGAATTATATTGACATTCTTCACCATTTGGTACACCGTCTTCTTCCATATCAATTTCTGAGTCATCAAATTGGGGATCTAATCCATAAAGCCACTCAAAATAATCATCCATGCCATCAAAATCAGTATCTTCTAATGTTGGATCAGAACCAAAAATAATCTCAATATTATCCTTTAATGAATCTTCATCACTATCAGTATTCATAGGATGTGATCCATAAATGTAGACCTCATCACCATCTATTATTGTATCACCATCAGAATCAACTATAAATGGGTTAGAATAAAAAACAAGAACTTCTAAATAATCATTTAATCCATCGAAATCAGTATCTGGATTGGTTACGTTAGTACCAATGAGAATTAATTCATTATAATCATTTAATCCATCGAAATCCGTATCCCATTTTGTTGGGTCTGAGCCTAGTAATACTTCTTCTAAATCATATAATTTATCGGAATCAGTGTCTGTTTTATTTGGGTGAGTCCAAAGATAAAATTCTTCAAGACTAGTAAGACCATCTTGATCATAATCAATTAAAGCATCCGAACCATCTGAAGCATTTAATCCTGGATTATTTCTATATAGATATTCATAGCCATCCCACATCAAATCATCATCTGTATCAGGATCATTGGGATTCATCATATTGATGATTTCAGTTTTATCATTTACATTATCACCATCTGAATCTTGTAGCAAAGGATTAGTATAGAAATAACCCATTGGATCACTCCATGGATTAGCAGGATATAGATAACCATGAACTTCTAAACCATCGAATAGATCATCTTTGTCTGTGTCTTTATCAATAGGGTGAGTAAAGTAGATAAGAACCTCTTCTCCATCTAATAAACCATCATCATCTGTGTCATCAACATTTGGATAAAGTCCCCACTGACATTCCAGCATGTTTATCAAACCATCTGTATCTGGATCTAACATTGAATCATTTACTAAAATATCCAGAACACCACCTTTTGCTATACCATAAATATCTTCATACCAATCATTCATGGTATCATTATCTGTATCCCAAGAATTCGGGTTTGAAAAAACAACATTAATTTCATAAGCATCTTCCAATTTATCAGAATCCGTATCACGTTTTTTGGGATT
>JAEOUJ010000296.1 GCA_016839405.1 Candidatus Gerdarchaeota archaeon
ATTTCATTTAAATAAAGGAAAGGTAAATGGAAAAGAGCTTGTTTCAGAAAAGAATTTGATTCAAACACATCAACCTACTACTTTGATGTATTCTTCAATGATAGATGATTTATTACTTGATAAGAAATTAGTACAATATCCTAGCTACGCAATGGGTTGGGGTTGTGAATCTTATCGTGGGTTTAGACTAAACTCTCATGGAGGTAGCTATCAAGGATGTTGTCATGTTGGCGGTTTCTTGTCTGATCTTAAAATTGGCATTGATATATCTACAAATACACTAGAAAGTTTTCTTGGACATATCCTACATTATCACGTTATAGATAGATTGTTGGGATTAGAACAAATTGATTATCTTGCACTAGATGAAAAAATAATGTCAATCATGAAAGGAAACAGAGAGAAGAAGAAAGAAACACACGAAAAAGAGAGAAAAAAGAATACAAAACATGCTCATTCATTGAAAGATTATGTAGGAAAGTATCGTCACCCAGCATATTCAGATTTTGAGTTTGTTTACAATGAGAATAGACTTATCGCTAAATTTGGAATTCATACTTGCGAGGTAAATCACTATCATTATGAAACTTTTGAAGAAAAATTAGACTTATTTGAAAGCACAATATTAGTTACTTTTGAAACAAATCAAAAAGGTTCAATATATGGTTTGAAAATTCAAACTGAACCTTCCCTTGAGCCAGCATTTTTCAAGAAAGAATAATCTTTTTGAAACGACCTAAAATGGTTATTTCAAAAATCTATCTCTTTTTATTATACGATATAATATAAATTAAAGAATGGAGGTTTAGTGTAATCCCAATATAATCTAATATATTTTTGATCTAGATAAATCGAGATATTATATGAATCTTGCAGGATATGATAAAAATTATACTAATCAGACTGGATAAATTAGTGCTAAAAATTAAAAATTAATTTCAGTTGTTTCTATTTTCATTCTTAATTATGCAATTCGTTTAAATTTAAAAAAAGAAAAAGAAAAAATATCTAAAAGATATTTTAATTCAATTTTTCTTTTGACGACGTTTAATAAAGGGTAAAATGATTACGAAAGCAAAAGCAACATGCAAAATAAAAAAGCCCCCAACTGATATAGTTGGTTCTGTAGAAGAGGGTTCGGTGTATTGTGGAATTGGATCGTTTGGATCCATAGGATTATATCCATTGAAAACTTCTACTCCATCTAACCATGAGTCGTCGTCAGAGTCTATGTCGTTAATATCAGAACCGTAAATATTAATTTCCAAGAAATCTGGTAACAAATCGGAATCATTGTCTAGCATATCAAGTTGCAAAATTTTTAATCCGCTAAAACCATTTGCAATAAAATAAGTATTTTCAATAGCAAAAATACTTTCAGGATGGGAGTCATCATCAAAAGTAGCTAATTCATATGGACCACTGCGATGATACCAATTATAAACAAAGAATCCTTGATCATAGCTGATGGCATATAGCCAATCACCCTGGATAAAAACTTTCTGCGCTTGACCAATTGATGTCACATCAAGTCTATGAATATTCGAAAAATCAACTAAGCTAAAAATTTCCAAACCATTATATGCATTAGCAACAGCTGCATATCCATTGAAAACCTGAATGTCTATAATTTCACTTTCTGATGTAGCAAATTCCTCAATTAATGTTGGAGAATTTTTATTGCTAACATCAATAATTTTTATTCCATTTGCGAAAGTTGTTAAATAAGCAATATCATTGACGACATCAAGGCCATAACAAGATGAAGAAACAGGAAAAGTAGACAATAAGAAAGGATTTTCAGGATCTGTAGTATCATAAATTTCTAAACCCACACCACGAGAAGCGATAAAAGTGTAATTATCTATTACAACAATATCTTCTGATATGCCTGGGTTTTCAAGAAAACTGAGAATTATTGGATCTAAAATATTGTTAACATCAACTATGACTAATCCAAAACCATTTCCAACATAAAGTAAGTTATTATGATAATATAGAGAATGAACATAATTAAATGGAAATCCGGTTAAAGTAAGTACTTCAAAAGGATTTGAAGGATTTGAAACATCTATTATAGAAAAGCCAGCCCATTGATTAGCAACAAAAGCATAATCATTATCGACAAAAATATCATCTGCCCGACCACCTAAGAATGTCTGACTGACTGAGAATAAATCAGTTGAAACAGTAATATTCACAAGTTCAATACCAAACCATTCTAAGAAAATACAAGCAAAATTATTTGTGAGAGATAATTTATTAGCTAGATAGTCAGCTTTAAACTCGTTTAATTTAACAGGTGAATCTAGGTCACTAACATTAAGTAAACGTAAATTGGGACCATCGAGATAATAAACTATATCTCCATTTTTAGTTATACTATTAGGACTATCAACTAACATATCAGGATCAATAAAAGTGGTCACCAAAGTAGGATTGCTTTTTACTGTCAAATTCACTATGTGAACACCCATATCATATGCAGCAATAAAACCATAATTGCCATCAACTACAACATCATAGAAATTAGTTGATGGTGCAATATTAGCAACAAATGAAGGGATAGCAGGATTTGAAATATCAATAATATCCATACCAGCATTAGAATAGCAAAGATAAGCATATGACCCTTCAACAAAAACATTATGTGGGCTTTTAGTAGAAGAATCATAAAAACCAATTTCAACAGGATTCTCAAAATTATTAACATCAATTATAACCATGCCAGAATAAGGAATAGCTATGTATGCTTTATAATTAACAACAGTTAAACCATTAGAATAACCACCATAAGAACATTCACCTAGTATTGTAATTGAAGTAGGATCTGAAACATCAAGAATAAGGAAATTTGTTGCACAGGAAACATAAGCAATACTAGCAATAACATAGACATTTAAAACAAAAATGCCTTGTTCATAACTACCAAGATATTCAGGTGATGTTGGGTCAGTAATATTGAATATATGAAGACCTGCTTCATAACAAGCCAAATAGGCAAAATTATTTGTGATAAAGATATCAGAAACATCACCAAAGTTAATATCCCATTCACCAATTTTAATGCAATTTTCAATTGGAGCTTTAGAAAAGGAATCATCAAATATTGATTCTGATGGATTGGATGG
>JAEOUJ010000297.1 GCA_016839405.1 Candidatus Gerdarchaeota archaeon
AATGGGAATTATTATTGGGAATTTTACAAAAATAATGATAATTTGTTTATTCTTTACATCAATTTTTCAAGGTGTTGAACAAAATTCTTATTTTTCTACAAAAGAACAAAATAATATTACCAATTTTGAAACTAAAAATTTTGATGAAGCAAAGATTTTAGCTTTAATAGGAAATGGTTTTGGTGATTCCTATTTTTGGGTTAAAAATCAGTTGGAATCATGGGGATGCAATTTTACTACAGCGGGATTAAGCAGCCCTTGTTCTTCCTGTCCTAACAAACCTCAGAGACCTGTTACTCCTGATATTTTAATAGCTGATGTAGATGAAGAAATTCTTTCACAATTTGATTGTATTTTCATACCAAGTGGAGCACATCACAGTCTTTTAGCTTATAGTAATCTAACCTTAGATGTTATAAGTACTGCTTATGAGAAAGGATTAGTAATTGCATCTATATGTTCTGGAAGTGTGCCTATTGCTCGAGCACATGGTATTGTTAATGGAGTTAAGGTTGCTTATTTCTTTTTAAGTACAGAACATATGCAAGAAGCTGGAGCGATAGAATTGTATGGTTCATCTGTTGTTTCAGATAATCGAATAATTACTACATCATCAGGAATGCCATATGGAAGTCAATCTCCTGTTTACCATGTATGTGTAGCTATGGCAAAAGAAATCTTAGGTTATTCTGCATTGATAGATGCAACTATTAAACCTCAAGCAGGTGGGATTGGAACAAATTACTCACTTACTGTTGAAGTATCTGACTTAACTGATATTTTTTATGGAAATGTTTCTACAGCGGTTTACAAAGTTAATTTTGAATTATATAATGGAAATGAATTAATTGCAGCGACATTTATGACTGAAATTTCTGATAATATTTATGCATATAATTTCACAGGTTTGGAAGTAGGTAGTTATCAAATCAATGTAGAGGTAAACTCATTTGGTTATGGAAAGGAAGTAATACGAAACGCAGCCTCTTTTGTATTGACAGAGAAAGCACCGGGATTTGAACTATTTATTTTAATTTCAAGTTTATCAATTATTTGGTATATATTAAAGGTTAGAAGAAGAAAATGAAAATAAATGAAAGATCATTTATTTTCATTGATAAAATATCCTAATAACTAAATTTCATTTTTCTAGTCAGACAATAATTAATAAACAAAAGAAAAAGATTCATTCAGAGAAAATTACATCTAGAAGATAGAATTAAATAGATTATTTCTACATTTAGTTAGGAAAAATTCAAGTTATAATGTGAATAATATGCAAGAACAAATTAAATCCCAAAATAAAAGTAAAAAAAGCATACAAATATTAAATGTAGCATCTGTTTCTATGCAATGTGATGACTCTCCAAGTAAAAATCGTGAAAAAATGATACAATTTATCAAACAAATTAAAAAAGAACATACAAATGTGGATTTAATTGTTTTTGGTGAATCAATACTTGGGAGATTTTTTAAACCTGGTAAAACAAAAGAATACCATCATGAAATTGCTGAGATAATTCCAGGAGAAACTACAAATGAGCTATCAAAATTAGCTAAATTAGAGAACATTTATCTAACTTTTGGAATGTCAGAAAGAGAAGGGGATTCAATTTTCAACTCGCAAGTATTTATTAATCCAGAAGGAAGAATTGATGCTATACATAGGAAATTCTTAATGCGCGATTCTACTTTTAAACCGGGAAATAAACTTGTGACAACAACAGAAATTAAAGGACTAAAAGTGGGTATTGTAATTTGTTTTGATATTCGTAGTAGTAAGATAAGGAAAGCATTAATGAAAAGTAATTTAGATTTAGTAATTCATAGTATGGCTGATGATGAGGATCCTAATTTCTTTGGAGCTGGATTTCTTTCGAGGTATTTTGGAACATGGTATATTACAGCTAATCGTTATGGTTTAGAAGACAATCATTTTTGGAATGGATATTTGTTCATTGCAGATCCATTAGGAAGATTACAAGTAAAAGGAGCAAATAAGGAACAATATCTTTTTTATGAGCTAGAAATAAAAACTAATGAGTCATGGTTTAGAAAATTTACACGTAAAATATTTCTTAAATTCTCTCTAATTTTTCATATTATAAAAAATCTAAGGATTGCATTAAGCTATGTGACTGATTCTTCTAAAGTTCGAAGAAGGAAACGGCGTGAGCAAAGAAAAAAAAGAAAAGATAAAATTGATGACTAAAACATGCAATTATTAACAAATAATTCTTTTTAAACAAGTGAAGCGAATTCTCTTATCATCTTCAAAATATTCTTCCTCAAGGATCTCAAAAAAAGTCAATAATTCTTTCTTAACTTGTTCAATTGAGTAAATTCTTTCAAACCAATTAAAGATATGCTTTTCATAGAGATTTTCTTTTTTATGTTCAAAGACTAGCAATTCCCATTCGAGAAGATTACCATCTATCTTACCTACATCAACAGTATAGCCATATGAGAATTCTTCAAAAACAGGTTGCAATATTTCTTTTTCTTCTAAAATCTTAGGAGTGTACATATCAAATACAAACAAACCGTGCTCATTTAAATGATTGAACGTATGTTTAAAAGTTGATACCCATTGATCAAAATTTTCAAGGAAATTTATGGAATCATATACTGAAAAGATTACATCGAATTTTTCTTGTAATCTAAAATTATGCATACTTGTATGGTAATAAGATCCTCGGGGAAGTTTCTTAGAACAATAGTTTACATATTCCTCTTCAATATCTAAGCCTGTTATACAATATTTTTCCGGAAAATTCCTTAAAACAACGCCAATGCCCATACCAAGTTCCAAAATTGATTTAGCTTCTTTGAGATATTTGTTTATTTTTTGCTGAATAACTTCTGCTCTTTGTTTTGCTTTATCTAAACTTGTTATATCTTCCCAAAATTCTACAAAATGCTTCTTCATAAGTATCACTTTTAAAATTGTGTTTTCCAATTATATAAGAGAAAAATTTTCTCCGTTTAAATAATTTTTCAGTAAAAAGAATTATTTTGATATTAGGTGTCAATTTAATTATTCTCATGAACTAACCCTACTTCTATCACACAAATCAGTTATGACTCTTGGATTTGATACTAGTTAATCAATTACATTTATTCTAATTATTTGAATAAGATTGGTTTTTATAGATAATTAACCCTTATAATTCGGTTATTTATACTATGCGAAGACATCAAAAAGAGATACTATGGGTGGATATTACAGATGTTAATCAAGAGGAAAAAAGAACTAAAATATTCAATTATAGGTTTATTATTAATTGCTGCAATTATTATTCCCTTAAATTTATCACGGATAAATTTTCATTCAACTGAAGTATCACAAGTAAATTCTAATTGTTCAATTTTTACAGTTAGAGATGATGATTCAGTTTATTTTGGTAATAATGAAGATGAAGGAGGTGATAGAAGAAGGACAGATATTTGGTTTGTTCCTCCAGATGATAAGCAATCATATGGCTGTGTTTATGTTGGATTTGCTGAAAATGAACCTGGAGGAGATGATGTAGATGGGATTGAAATTGGTGGAATGAATTCAGAAGGACTTTGTTTTGATGGCAATGGTATCTTACCTGCAGAATCTGTGGAACCAAATGATGCACTTGGTCCTCCCAAGAGCTACCTAACATGTAGAGCTGAGGTTTTACGCGAGTGTGCGACAGTTGTTGAAGTAATAAATTGGTATCAAACTCATAATTTAGGAGGAATGTGGTGGGGTCAAACTCATTTTGCTGATCAATCGGGTGACGCTGTAGTTGTTAGTCCAGCAGTAGATGGAGGAATTGCTTTCACACGAATTACTGGTGATTTCTTAATTTCAACTAATTTCAATGTTGATCACCCGGGAGGTATTTATTACCCCTGCCCCAGATATACATTAATGACTGAAATGCTTCAGAATATCACCACAACTGATAATGTAACAATTAATAATTGTGCTGAAATATTAGAAGCAGTTCATGTATCAAGATATACTCATTATCCAGGAACAGTATATTCTAATGTTTTTGATTTGAAACAAAAGACAATGTATCTTTATATCTGGGGAAATTTTGATGAATATGTCACTTTTAATCTTACGGAAGAATTAACAAAAGGGTATCATGGTTATATCATTAATGATTTAGCAGAATATTCACCTGAAGAACTATTTCCTAATTACAATTTATGGCCAATTGAACCTACTTTTGGAATCTATTCTTTAACAATAATATTAGTACTCACAATAACACCAGCAATTAGCTTTGGTGGATTTTGGATTTTTACTATAATAAAGAAACGAAAGATGTCAGATAAAGGAGGAAAACAAGATGGTAATTGAACTACAAAGAACAGGAACAATAATATTAGCTGTTTTAATTCCAATAATTTCTGTGATTGCTTCACTTCTAATCTATTATCTATCAAAAAGGGATGATAGGCCTAAGATATCTAGAGTAGCTAGATTAGTGACAGCACCTATTTTATTTAAATCAATAATGAATAATCCAGAATTTATTGATAAATCTGAAATGGAATCAAAAAAATTTGTAAGAAATGAGATATTTTCTCGAGCGTTTTTGATTTATTTTGTAATTGGAATCTTTATCTTTTGCTCCTTTATGGGAGAACTTTATCAAGTTTTAACAGACAGAGCATTACTGGTTATTTTCACTCGAGCAATAGAGGGTGAATCACCACCTGATTTTATTTGGACCTCAACAGTGATTGAATCACCTTTTAGTTCAGGTTTCAGAGGATATTCCACATGGTATGGGATGTATCCAAACCCAATTCTACCGACCAATTATTTCCAAAGAACTTGGGAATGGATTTTTTATACAAGTGGTTTGTATAATAATCTCTTTCCAAATATGCAGTATGGATTCTTTGGAGATCCAGTTAATACTTTAGTATATGGTTTTTCAAGTTTAATAATAGTAATTACACTTATAATAGGTGGACTATTTCTCTTGCAATTAGCTTGGAAAGGGATACGTAAATCATTTCTAGCTTCATTATTCTTTTTTGAAGCAGGAATGATAATTGGAACTAAAGGAATTTTTTCATGTTTTGCTACTGCTTGGCAAATTGAAGTCAATGGTGAATTACTACAATATGGTGCTTATATCATCTCAAGAACAACAGTTGCTGCACAATGGGTAATACTTGGATTTTTACCAGCTATTATTGGATTATATTTCCTATTCTTATGGATTGGAAAGAAAATTTGGCATATACATTACTTTGAAAACCCATCCCTAAGTAAGAAAACATTTCTAATTTCAGTGTCTATTAACTACTTTGCTGCTCTTCTAATTCTTCTTTTCCTATAAAATCTCTTTTACTTAGTTAATGAATTCCCTTTTCTTCATTCATTTTTTTCTTATCTCTCTTCTCAGATTTATCTATACAAATGAAGAATTCGAAAAAAATATTGTTAGATAATTTTTTATTAATCATCCAAAAATTCTCTGATTTTATCTATAATATCAGATTTTTGTAATATAGTTGAAATCATAGCGGAGGATTTTACAACAAATTTAATTTCATCCAATTCAGCTTTACTTAATATCGCAGCATAATTTTCATTTTCCTCTGTTCCGGTTAAAATTTCCCACATAATTTTATAATGTAGATTATCAAATGAAATAAATAATTCTTTGAATTTATCTTTATTTTTACCTGAAAGGCCATGATATTCCCAAAAAATATCTGTAATCATATTTAGTTGTTTTTTTCCACTATCTGCCTCCCAATAACTAACTTCTTTATCTTTATCTTCAGGGTAATAAATAATTGAAGTACGACAATAGAGTCTTTCCCAAGCTCTACTTCCTTTATATTTCCTACGACCAGATACCATAATGAGATCTGATTGTTCTAAGAGCTCTAAATATCTATAAATTGTTTTTAGTGTTTTTGTGTTTTTCTTTGTTTCTGGATCCCAAAAAAGAGAATGTATTTCTTTAACAGTCATATTCTTTTTTTCACCTAATTTACTAAAAATTAATTTATTTTCTCCAATAAGATCCAATTGTTCCTTTGTGATTGTTTTGACTATCTTTGGTTTAGAAGAAATAATCTCTTCATAATCAGTTATCTTATCGCTATCCTTACTCATTTGATCTCTACCTTTTTCTACTATATATTTCAATAACAGAATATTTATAAATGTAAGTGTCTGTTATCCATTGTAATTGAATTACAATCAATTACTATTAATTACAATGGGTGTACAGTATGGAAAATGGAAAAATAATAATTGGTGAACATTTTGAAATAAAATCGAAAATACAGGATGAAAAACGATTAATTCTAGTTTCTCTCCCAAAGGGTTATGAAAGGACAAAAATTAATTATCCGGTTATTTTTATTCTTAATGCAAGTTGGGAAATGAATTTTATAAAAAATGCAAGTACTGTTCATTATCTTTATGGATCAGGATTAAATCCGAATATGATAGTAGTGGGAATATGCGATACAGATTATAATAGAGATTTTTTACCACATCTAGGGGGATCAGATAGATTTCTTGAATTCATTAAAGAAGAGCTAA
>JAEOUJ010000298.1 GCA_016839405.1 Candidatus Gerdarchaeota archaeon
CAAAAAACACCAACACGACTTTTTTGTAATCTATCATCTTCTTCCAGTCCCGTACCACGCATATTTATATCCATAGCGACTGCATATTTGTTTGATTCAGGTATCTCAAGCATTCCTCTGATTTTTCCAGGACCATATTCATCCCTTTCAAATCCTGTCATGAATGCTGTAAAACCTTTTACTGCCAGATACATTGATGAGATTTCATCTAAAGTAGATAGATTCAAAATTGTTTGTGGACCCATGTCTTCCATGAGTACTATTGCTAGTCCAATATTTGTTATAGGTTGATTTGCTATTGGTTGATCATTCATTGATATCTATAATTCCTATTTATATTACAACATTTAATTTAGCATTAACATTTAGGTTTTCTGTTATAAGAAACTTTGAATAATAATGCTCACTAAATAGTTAATCACATTTTTTTATTTTTATACTACTAATTATTTATAGTGTATTTTTCCAAACAAAACTTTAGCTTCTTAAGAAAATTTTAATTTAATGTTTATTTTCACTTATAGGCAAAAAAATAAAAAGTAATTAAATAGGATACAATCAAGAATAAAACAGTGTTTCGAGGTAAGTTTAAATGAGCATTGAAAATATACGAAAAGCAGAAAAAAAAGCAGAAAAAATTATACAAGATTCCAAACAAAAATCTCAAGAAATGATTCGAAAAGCACAGAAAGATGCTAATGCTCTCATCGCTAATGCTAAAGAAGAAGCAGAAGAGGAAATAAAGCAATTACAGAAAAAATCGAAACAAGTAATTGATAAAGAAGATAAAAAAATTAAAGCTGATATGGACAAAACATTAGTAGCTGTAGAGGAATCGAGTAAGAAAAATCAAAAAGCAGCTGTTGAAATTATTATAGATACTATTGTAAAAAAATGAATAATTTATTAGAGTTAGTTAGATATGAAAATTGTAAGTTTAACAAATGCAGAAGTAGCTCAAGGCCTTCGTTTGGGTGGCATTAAAGAATGCCATGTTGTAAGTAACCCTGAAGATGCTGGTGAGAAGCTTCTTGAGTTATCTGGCGATTCAGATACAGGAATCTTAATTGTTGATGATGATATTGCCAGATTACATCATAAATTAATTGACACTATTCGTGCTGATAAACGAACTTTCCCAATAATTGTTGAAATTCAATCTGTTATTCGAAAAGAAGCAACTGAGGGTATAGATCCCCTAAAGGATTTAATTAAACGAGCTATAGGTGTAGATATTACAGCTGAAAAGGATCAAATAAATGCACCAAAAATTTAGAATAATTGTTTTGATCGTTTTGCTATTTTCTTATCTTAATTTTATATTATAGAAATCATTGTCAAATGGATAGAATATAGAATGAAGAAAATTAGAACAGCACCATTTTTGGGTGCTTTCAAATTAAATTGGTGCGATAACTGTAACTTACCTTTATTAGATAGAAAGCATTGTGGATTGTGTTCTGGTGAAGCAAGAAAAGTTTTCATAGCTCCACCGGGGGATATTCGACCAGCCTTTAAAAATGATATTGAAAGAATTAAGGAAATAGTAAATGAAAAATATGGTAAAGGAAGTGCTGAAGCTTTAGGTTTAAATGGTGAACGTTTAGTAATTCTCAATGAAGTAAGCTATGATGATATGATGGATGAAATAATCATAGATGGTCAAGTGATGGGATCTTTAAGATATAACCTAACCTCAGAAAATTGGGACTTTCATCCAAGATTTGAAGGAGCAAAAAGAATTTTTGAAGGTAGAAAACCTACAAAACGATTTATTTTTGTAGATGAAGGAGCAGTTGAATTCATAGCTCAAGGTTATAACATACTAGCACCGGGAATAACTTCTATTGATCCGGATTTAAAGAAAGGTGATGCTGCTTGTGCTCTTTCACCTAGCGGAAAAGTATTATCTTGTGGTGTTATGAGAATTAATGCTAGTGATTTAAATAAAAGCACGAAAGGAGTTGTCCTAAAACCCAAGCATTATCTGATGAAAAATTTAGATAATAAAATTGCTGAGCCAAGAATGCAAATATGGCAAAATGCTGTTAAAGCTAATTTATCAACAATTGAGAATTATGAAAAGGGAGCTATAAATGCTATAAAACGCATTCATGAAAGAAATCCTGATTTACCAATTTCTGTTTCTTTTAGTGGTGGTAAAGATTCACTTGTTTGTTTACAATTAGCTAGGAAAACACCAGATTTGGATTATAAAATTCTATTTGTAAATACAAGCCTTGAATTTACTGAAACAATTGAATATATTGAATCATTAATTGATAAATTAAAATTAAGAGATAGATATTGTAGGTTAGATGTTCCACAAGATCGATTTTGGTCATCTGTTGATAATTATGGTCCTCCTGGAAAAGATTATCGTTACTGTTGCAAATTACTAAAAATTGGCCCTGTTAATGAATTAATTGATCAATGTATGGGACAAAAAAGTCTTAGCATAATTGGTCAAAGAGCCTATGAAAGTATTGCTCGAGCTGTGAGTAGGAGAACATGGTCTAATCCTTGGATACCTAACCAACTAAATTTTACACCAATACAGAAATGGACAGCTTTACATGTTTGGCTTTATATTTTTAAAGAGAATTTATTCTATAATCCACTATATGAAAAGGGTTTCTCTCGTATAGGTTGTTGGATGTGTCCAGCAAGTAATCAAGGTACATTTGAATTAATTAAACTAAATATGCCTGATTTATGGAAAACATGGGAGCAATTCTTAATTAAATGGCAAGAAAAAAATGATTTACCTCGTGAATGGTTAACATGGGGATTATGGAGATGGAAAAAGCTCCCTAAGAAAATTATTGATTTAGCTTCTGAACATGGGGTAATTCTAGATTACGAAAAGAAAGAAAAGCAAACACTTGGAGATTGGGAATTAACCTTTAATTTGATTGAAGGTTATGCTACTTGTAAATCAGGAGATGTAATTATTGAAGGAGTATTCAATTCAGCGTTAGATTTATCAAGAATACAATCATTTTGGAATATATATTCTAAGACAGATTTTGATGAAGATTTAGGAATTTTAACAGGAACAACAGATGATAGTGTAGTTATTTCTTTAACAGCAGATGGTGCTATTAATGCCAAGGGATTAAATGCATCGATTGTAAAAAAGCAGATGAAAAAACTTGTTTTAGAGATATTTAGAGCAGTTGATTGTAATGGTTGTGAGGTGTGTTTAAATCATTGCGATTTTAATGCTCTAGAGTTGAATAATCAAAATCAAATTGAGATTAACACTAAAAATTGCTCAAAATGCGGAAATTGTCATTCAAGATGCCCAGTAATTAAATTTGGACATAGAGAAATAGGAGAGCTATTTTCTAATGAAAATAACCCCAATTAATTATTTATTTTGATTTTAAGATCATAATCGCCTTAGCAATATCTCCTTCACTTTCAAGGAGAGCATCTTCAGCTTCTTGTTCTGAAGCACCTGTTTGAGAAGCTACTAATTGTATATCCTCATCCGAGATTTCAACTTCAATAATTTCAACATCAGTTCGATCTCTTCTTTTTGCACTCCCTGTTACCTGATATACTTCTGAACCCATCATCATTTTAGTAACTTCAGCATTTGGTATAGAAAGTTCATAATCTTCAAAACGAATAATCACTTCTTCTACTCCTTTCATTTCTTGCATTTTCATTTTTTTCATCATGCGTTGTAGATCTCGAGGATTAATGCTCATACTTATCGCCTAATTTAATATCACTATTCTCTTTTAAAGAATTAATGTTTTTTAAATCCATCTTCTTAATTAAATATTAAAAAAATTAACTTTAATGAAAAAATAAATTTAAAGGGAGAAATGACTCCCTAAAAAAATACAGATTGTTTTTCTTCTACCAGCTTGCTACATCGACTCGCCATTCATCATTATCTTCTTCGTCTCGAACTAGAATAATCGGTACTTGACCAGAACCTTGAGGTTTGCCTTCTTTATTTAATCGATGGAAAAAGAACTTTACACGTTTATCTGAACTTTGATCTTCAACCTTATTCTTGAACTTATATGAATAACCTAGCTCATCAATATATTTACGTCCTGTTCTCCAATAAAGATCGGGTGAAGAACCATAACGATCAGCTTGATTCTGATGATGTACTCTAAAAGTTTTCAACCATTCATCCCGATTATTTTCCATTATTAAATCATAATGTAAAATTGCAATCTCTTTAGCAGTCATGCCTGATTTTACTTTGTTCGCCATGGTAATCAACTAACAGACAATCTTTTTTCACATAAAAAAATCTTATTGAATAGCTATAAGAGCGTTTTTTTAATCAATGAAGAGAGATTCAATTGATTTTTCAAAAGGTTTCTTTATTATTCCTTTAGGGGTAATAATTCCAGTAATATTTTTTGCAGGTGTTATATCAAAAGCAGGATTACGATTTTTTGATCCAATATTATGAACAATCCTTCTTTTAGGTTTTATATCTGATTCATTATTAATACTTAAAATGGTTTGAACTTCAGAACCTTCCCTTTCCTCTATTATAAAAGAATCACTTGTTAAATTTAAATCAAAAGTACTCAATGGTGCTGCTACATAAAATGGAATTTTATTTTCTTTACAAAGAAGACTTAATGTATAAGTCCCTATTTTATTAGCAGTGTCACCATTTTTTGCAATTCTATCAGCACCAACTATTACCAAATCAATCATCTTTTTACTTAAAAAAAATCCAGCTGCACTATCTGCAATTATAAAATGCTCAATTCCTTCATTTTCCAATTCCCATGCTGTTAATCTCCCACCTTGCATTCTTGGCCTTGTTTCAAGAACAAAAACAGTTACTTTTTTTCCTTCATCATGTGCTCTTCTTATTGGTGCTAATGCTGTTCCAACATCGACAGTAGCAAGTGCACCAGCATTACAGATCGTCATTACATTAGTTATTTTCTTTGTTATGATTTCATTACCAAATTCGCCAATTTTCATACAATCATTCAAAACTTCTTCAAAAATTTTCATTGCTTCGTCTAAAATACATTTTTTTGCTTCTTGTATTGATTTTACATTGTGAAGCAGTTTATCCATTCTATTTAGAATATTAAATAAATCAACAGCAGTTGGTCTTGTATTTGCTAATTTTTCTGATGCTTTTTGTAATTCATTTTTAAATTCACTAAAAGATTCGCCTTTAAATGATAGTGCTTGTATTACTAATCCAAATGCTGCTGTAACTCCAATTAATGGAGCACCTCGTACAACCATATCCTTTATTGCATAACAAACATCATCAACAGTTTTTGCTGTAAAGATCTCAAAGACAAACGGCAATTTCCTTTGATCAATAAACATTAATCCTTTTTCTCGATCCCATTCTAAAGATTGATAATTCATGATTTTACCATTTATTTTTACTTTCAATGTAAAAAACCTAAGATATTATTCTGCTTCAAGAGGTAGTTCGCAAAAAATATAAACATTCTTTTCGCCAAATCTCTCTTTGAATTTCCTTATAGTAGATTTCCATTTGTCGCCCATACCTGCTAAAACAAAAATTCCCCCTATTTTTGCTCGAGACTTCTCCA
>JAEOUJ010000033.1 GCA_016839405.1 Candidatus Gerdarchaeota archaeon
AATTCAAATCTACATGTTGAATGGTCAAGTCAAGATCTAGGTTCAGAATTGGATTACTTTAGAATAGAAATTGGTGGTATTACTGTTATTAAAGATGCAATTCCTTTATTTAGCTCAATTATTGATATAGAAGGATTAAATGGAATCTATGTATTAACTATCTTTGGTTATGATATTGCTGGTAATGTAGCTAATGTTTCTATTAGTATTGAAATTTCATTATATGCACCAATTTTCACAACATCCATGGAATTAATAGAATATCTTAATACAGGTAATTTTCAATTTGAGATTTCAATTGATGATCCCGGTTTGGGAGTAAAAAATTTGATTGTATTTGCTGATAATACAAATGAAATTTATTTTGAGGATTTTGGATTAGATTATGAAACAAATCCTTTTATTAGGTTCATAGATGTAGAGGAAACTGATTTTCTCTCAGCAACTGGTTCACATAATTTATCTATTTCAGTTTTTGATAAAATTAATCGTGAACAAAGATTGATTTTGGAGATTATCCTAGACAAGGAAATACCATTATTATTACAACAACCAATTTTGGATTCATTTGTTTTAGGTTCAACATTATTAGAAATTGAGTTATATGAAGAATTAGGTGCAAATAACCATACGTTATCAGTTTTTGCTCGAGATAACTATGGTATAGTCGGAGTAAATGTAACATTAACAGGAAATGGTTATAATCAAACTTTTCAAATGAATTATCTAGAAGCTCGCGCTCTTATAACTTTAGGTGAATTTAGTTATACATTTAATTTTGACAACTTTGAAGTTGGTAATTATCAGATAACATTAACACTAAAAGATGTAGCTGGAAATTTGAATACTTTTAATTATAGTCTAGAACTCATGCAAACTCCTATTGATCTACCCAATAATCTTGGTTTGATTATAGCTCTTATTACTGCTAGTATTATTCTCCTATCCGCAATTTTAGTTGTTGCTCTACGTAAACCAATCAAGAATATTGGCTGGCAAGATGAAATTGTAAATATATCTTACGTTTTACGATCTGGTCTAACAGTTTTATATATACCATTTAGTAAAGAAATGGAAACAGATGAACAATTATTTGGAGGAGCAATGAGTGGAATACGAGGAATTTTAGAGGAATTAATAGGTGGGCAGACTAAGTATAAAGTAGAAAATGTTGAATTTGGAAGAAAAAATCTTTTAATTTATACAAGTACCTATGGCGATACAGTTTTAGTTGTAGGAAAAGTTAAACCAGTTCATAGTCATAAATTAGAGCAATTTGCCAATGAATTTGAATACATATATAGAGAAGCATTATCTGATGATACACATGTAAATATCTCTAGATTCAAAGGATCAATAGATGTTGTTGAGAAATATTTTGGTACCCCCGATATATCTAAAGGATTAGTTTCTCAAATAACTAAACCAATACGACGTAAAGAGAAAAGAATTGCTAAAGCTATGGAAGATATTGATGTTTCTGAAAAGGAAATGTTGGTAAAATCTTTACATCAAAAATTAAGCTTGGATGCAACCTCTTTAAATCATATTTCTAAGCAGACAAAAGTGCACATAGGTGATTCAATAATTCTAGCTGAAAAAGCGCTCAATTCTTTAATTTCATATGATTGTGCTCAAGCTGAAAAGTATGCAAAAACTGCAATCACCAGTTTAGAATTAGCCAGACAATCTGGAGAAAATTTAGCTGTTTTCCATGATGTTCTTAATGCTATTCCAAAGATTGTTGAAGAAGTATTTGCTGGTAGTAAATGTGGAGATCATAATGATATAGAAGGCTTGTATAAAGCCATTGAAAATGTTTCGAAACTTTATTTGGAATATATTGAAAAATTCTCAATTTAAATGAAAAATTAGCTCTTAAGATGAGCTAATTTACTATTTTATTTCTCTTTATTTCAAATCTCCAAAGAACTAACATCAATATTAAACATACAATGTATAGAATACAAGGCATTATACCAATAATCATGACAGCATAAATATCTCCTAAAGGAAAGAGTATCCAGCTTGGCCAAGGTCCAAAGTTAGCTGTTACAAATAAAATATAACTTATTATTGGTAAAGATATGAAAAAAATAGAGCCAATTGATGATTTTAAAAATGAATTTTTCCAATCTTTAAAAGATGAATTTTCTTTCATTTTCTTTCTTTGTAATAAATAAAATACAAACCAAGGCAAGAAAATCATTATTATTGCTGAAACAAAAAAAGTAGTTAAAACTGGGGGAACAGTTTGTTCTACACTATTAAAGCTTGTTGCAGAAAAATTAAATCCAAAGATTGCACAAATAATAATTGCTATTGAAATTGTTGAAACCATACCAACAATTTGAGATATTATTGTATCTTTTGAAAAAATTTCCTGAAATTTGATTTCAATTATTTTTCTACGATGTAAATAAAAGAATAATGCTGAAACTATAACACTAATGCCTATAATTAACAATGATCTTGTTAATTTGGCTTCAGATTTTAATTGAAAGATAAGTATACTCATTATTACTCTAGAATAATCCTCTTCATCTTTGCCTTTCTCAAAAGCAGTTGTATATTGCGATAGAAAATAATTAGTTTTTGCAGTTGAAATATTAACACTAATTTCATTAATAACTGATGAATAGGCTTCTCTAAGTGAATTTGATAAAATTTTAAATTCATTTAAAGTAGCATTTAATTGTTGATTCATAATTTCTGCCATTTGTATTGAATATATAGATTTAGTTCCAATAGTACTATCAATATAATCAAATAAAATTTGACCATTCATTGTAGGTGCAATTGGAATTCCAAGCATAGCTAAAAGAGTTGGGGTAATATAATTTATTCTTGTTAATTTATCTGAAATAACGTCTTTATTTGTAATTCCTTTTCCTGCTAAAATAAAGGTACCATGTGTTTGATCAATAGTATTATCACCATGCCCACCAGCATCATCATGGCCATGATCACTAAAAAGAAGAATTGTTGTATTTTCTAATTGCCCTAATGAATCATATAAATCAAGAATCTCACCAATATAGGAATCAATATTCTCAATCATTTGTATATACGTTTCTGATTCCGCTCCAAATTCGTGACCTGCAGCATCAACATCTTCAAAACCTATGAATTGAATTTTTGAGAAATTTTCTAGAATAGAAGCCAAAGCAGCATCTCGAACTTTTAATCCCTCTTGAAGTGAATGAAATTCATCAAATATTTGAATAACTACTTCAGAATTATTACCAAGAAATTTAATCCATGATTTTCCACCAGTAATCAAACTTTTATTTATACCAATATCATCAATTAAACTAAAGAGAGTTGGTAAATTTAATTCACCATTAAATGCATTTGAAAAAACATTTGTTATATTTGTAGTTGAACCTGTGGAAAATGCTGCGTAATTAACTGTACTATAACTTGGTAAAATTGAGAAATAATTGGAAAATGTTGTGCCATTTGCCATTATTTTATCCATATTTGGAGTATTAGCTTCAAGCATTTTGTCGTACCTCATACCATCAACAAATAAAATTAGTATTTGATCAGTAATAGCTGTTGGTGTGTCAATTGGATTAATAATTGATAAATTATCAGCTATATTATGTCGATTTTTTAAATTACTTTGAGTTCCTAATGTTTTAAATCCAAAAGTTAGTTGTAAAGTTAGAATTATAACAAACCATACTAATAGAAAATTTATCTTTTGTTTTATCAAATCATTCAACCCTTTGAAGAGTAATTTTCTTTTTTTCAGGAATTTCTTGTTTTGTTCCTTTAATCTTCTTATAATAAAAAACTATAGCGAGTGTAATAGGTAGCACTAACAGAAATAGTAAAGCTAATCCAAAAACAATTCCACTTGTTAACCCAAAATCAAGAAAAAAATAGATTGATGCTGATAAAATGCCAAATGAAATTACAACCATTATTAGAATAATTAAAGCAAGATGTTTTGTTGTAAATTTAAATGCCTTGTTTTGCGTTTCATTAGTTTCCTTGGTCATTTTTTTCATCATTTTCTTTCTTTGTATGTTCATGAAATGGTTCCATATGAATTTGGATATATTTTATGGGCAGTTGCTTTTTTAAGACTTCTTCAACTTCACAAACAATTTCATGACCTTCAATAATTGTTTTATTTTGGTCAATGAAAATATCAAGATCTACTAAAAAGATATTGGAAGCTATTTTTCTAGCTCTAATTTTTCCAACACCTTTTATTCCTTTTTGATGTTTAGTAATTTCCAATATTTTATCTATTGTTTCTTTATCTGGGCTCTGATCCATTAAAACTTCACTAGATTCTTTTGTTATTCCAATAGCTGTTATTATAATAACTATACTAATTCCTAAAGCAATAGTAGGATCTATCCAAAATAATGAAGTTGTTCCATATTCTATTGGTGCAATTGTTACTGAAATTAGTACTACAATCGAAGTTAAAATATCTGTTCTAAAATTTTTACTATTAGCTATAAGTGATGGAGAATTAATTTGTTTACCTACACGTCGATATATCCAAACCAAAAAACCTTTCAAAACAATACTTGTTGATGCAATTACAACATTTGCAATTGAAAATTCTAATTCTCTTCTATCTATTATTTTAATAATTGCCTGATAACCAATTATACCAGATGATGCAACTAACAACATAGCGATACCTAAAGATAATAGATTCTCTATTTTTGTATGACCAAAATGATGTTCTTCATCTGCTGGCTTATTAGCTATTTGAATGGCAACAAAAACTAAAATTGTAGTTGCTATATCCAAAGCTGAATCTAATCCATCTGCTAATAGGGATAAACTATCATATAATAAACTTATAGTAATTTTAACAGCTGCAAGACCAAGATTTAGAGATAACCCGATAATTGTAACTAGTCGTGCTCTTTTCAAAATGAATTCATGTGATAAACTGGAATTAACAATGTTGTTTTCTTGCATACTGTTTTTTTTAATATTATTGATAATAAAAATCTTGTTACTTGACTTCTAGAAGTTCATATTTGATTTTGCCAAGCCCTAGTTGTTCACCATATTTTAGAATATGAACACTATTTTTATTATGTTCTTTAAAGGGATCATCGCCATATCGATCGATAACTAAATCAATTGATGCTTTATCTATAGCAATTGGATCTTTAGAAAACAAAATACCAATATCTTCCATGAAAGGTTCTTGTTTTGTACCAACACAATCACATTTCATTGTAATATCTGTTAAGAAATTGATATACCAGCATTTACGATCTTTTATACAAGCTAATGTATATTCTGCTATTTTTTCCAAAAATTCATCTACTGGTCTCTTACCCCAAGGAATTTTGATAACTCCTTCAGGACAAACAGCAATACACTGAGCACAACCTATACAAGAATCCTTATCTATAATGGCATAATCTTCAACGACAATAGCATCAGCTGGACATTGTTCAGCACACGAACCACAAGCAGTGCATTTTTCTTCATTTATTATTGGTGATACTCCAGCATGCATATCCAATTTTCCTCCTCTGGATCCTAATCCCATACCAACATTTTTGAGAGCTCCACCAAATCCTGTAACAATATGTCCCTTGAAGTGTGCTATTGAAATCAAATTAGTATAATTTTTCAATCCGCGACCAATTTTAGCTTTCTTAGTATTCTTTGTTTCTATTTCTATTTCAGTATAATCTTCGCCCATTTCACCATCTAGAATATCAATTTCTATAAAATCAAAACCATGTTCAATTGCTTGTTTTATATGTTCATCTTTTCTATACCTATTTCCTCTATAAAGAACATTACATTCAATAAAAATAGGTTCTTCAAAATACTTTGGTAAATCCCTAAGTAATTTTGAGTTAACATGTGTATCATTTTCCCTCTCGCCGAAATGGATTTTTATTCCTACCTTTTCATTGTTTTGAATTTCATCAGCAATCATTTTAAAGAATATATTTACACCTGCTTTTAGATTGCTAATATTATCATAGAAATATACTTTTGATGCTTCCATAAGGAGTCCACTCTTACTTCCCATACAAATTTATTAGTTAAAAAGACTGCGATTAAACATGTAATAATGTTTTTTTACATAAATTTAAATTAATTTTTTATCATTTAGAAGATTATTTTAGGATATTTATGAATTCTTCCTTATTTTGATAATTATACCTCTTCGCCATTTTACTAAGTGCAAGATTAATTTCTAACCGCACTAACTCTCTACTCACTTTCATAGTTTTAAACATAGTTTTTGCTGCTTCTATGTTTCCAATATCACCAAGTGTTTTTGCTGCTGCACTAATTTTTGTTTCATCCTTTTCTGTTTTAATAATGTTAAGAAGCTCTTGGCATAGATCTTTAAATAAGACCTTTGTTTCATTATTATCATTGATAATTGATAATGCTGAAGCTGCAGCCCATCGAACTTGGCATTCTTTATCAGAATAGAATGCCTTTGTTAGAGCACCTATTGCTTTTTTACCTTTAATTTTTCCTAAAGCTAAAGCAGATTCTTTACGAACTTCCCAGCTCATTTCGTTTAGCAAAGTTTGAATTAATGGTCTTATTGCTTTTTTGTCTCTTATTTTTCCTAATGCAATTGCTGCCCATTCTTTAACACTAACTTCTGAATCATTTTTTAATATTCGAACTAAAGGTAAAGTAGATTTCTTGTTTTTAAGTTCCCCCAAAATCTCTGCTGCTTTCATTCTTGTTATCCAAGAATTATCACGTAACAAACGTAAACAATTTTGAACAGCTTCATCTCCACCAATTTTAATTATTGCATCAGCAGCATGACTTTTTACTCTGTTATCTTCATCTGAGCTAAGAATCTCTACAAGTTTTTTTAGAATTTTATCGTCTTTAAATTCTCCCATTTTTAGAATTATCTTGCTTTTTGATTCACTATCGTTAGCATTAGCTAATTCACTCATTAGTGATTCAACTAGATTCATAGACTATCCCTTCTGTTTGAAATATTATTTGCTAATGTAATATAAGTGCCTTTTGTAATAATTCTACAAATGCGTATATTTTTGCTTTCTTTTTCTTTATTTTAAGAAAACTTAAAAGGTAAAAAGAACAAGATATACCTCTTTATAATGAAAATACTATCATTTGGTTATGAGGGATTATTAAATTATGCCTAAGGAATTAGTTGCTATTGCTCTTGGCGGTAATATGATTCTACAAAAAGGTCAACCAAAAACCTATGAACAGCAAATGATGAATCTTCGTGTCGCAACTAAAGTAATTGTTGAAATAATAAAGAAAGGTTATGGTATTATACTCACTCATGGAAATGGACCACAAGTAGGTAATATACTTTTGCAGCAAAAAGCTGGTTTAATTAATGATATACCTGAACAGCCATTAAATGTATGTGGAGCTATGTCTCAAGGACAAATCGGTTTCATGATACAAACAGCTTTGGAAGAATTACTTGCTGAGAATAAAATAACTGATAAACGTGTTGTTGCAATAATTACAAGAGCAGTCGTTGATCACAAAGATTCTGCGTTTAAGGAACCAACAAAACCAATTGGTCCATTTTATACAGAAGAAGAAGCTATCGAACTACATAATAAAACAAAAGACACATATATTAATGATGCAGGAAGAGGTTTTCGTAAAGTAGTTCCTTCACCTATCCCCCTAGTAATTCTTGAAGGAAATACTATATTGAGATGTGTTAAACAAGGTGATATTGTTATTGCTGTTGGAGGTGGGGGAATTCCTGTTGCTAGAGAAAATGGGAATTTTGTTGATGTTGAAGCTGTTATTGATAAGGATCGAGCAACTGAAGTTCTAGCTACTCAAATAGATGCTGATATTCTAATGATTCTAACAGATGTACCTAATGCCTACATAAATTATGGGGAAAAAAATCAAAAGAAACTTGAAAAGGTTTCTGTTGAAGAAATGAAAATATTCCTTGATGAAAGACATTTTGCTAAAGGTAGTATGCGACCAAAAGTAGAATCTGCCATTCGATTTGTTGAACTTGGAGGTAGATTGTCGATAATTACATCACCAGAGAATGCTTTAAAAGCTTTGGAAGATAAATCTGGCACAAGAATAGTAAAAAAATAATTGATTTTATTCTTCACTAATATTTTGTAAAAATTGATTGCAGATAAACAAATAATCTTCAAATTGAATACTAGCAATAGTAATTATCTTTTCAATACTTGCTATGTTTAATTCTATATCTTCATTCTCATTAATAATAAATGACATTTTCATTATTATTTCAAAAGCAATTTCTTTTAATTTTGCTGCAAATTCAGATGATTCTTTTATTAAGGAAATCTTTTCCTCATCTGAATTGGTTTTTCTAATTTTTGAAATAATTAATCCCCATTCATCAAGTTTTTGCAACCACTCGAATGTAGTTGTTGTAAAAATCTCATCAATTTGATTATTATTTGTTATCCAAGATAGAAGATTTAATGCAGTAAATTTTTGTTCAGATATTTTTTGTTTAGATTTAATATCACAAAATTCTCTACTAGAAAGTTTTTCTTGAGTGATTTTTTGAGCTACAAAAAATATTGATGAATAAATCTCATTAGCTTTATTTAAAATATATTCGGATCCTAATTTTATACGTTCTTTATAATCCAATCTTGATTGAAACGCTGGGCTCGAGGCTATTAAAACTTTATATAAACAAGTTGAACAAAAATCCACTTCTGAATCTTGAAATTCACTTTGACTTGTTAATTCTAATAAAAAGACTGAATCTCGAATATCTTCCCATAAAATAAATCGATTATCCATTTTAAGGTACATTTTTCTGCTTGTACAGAATAATCTATTGTCATCTTTAACATCTAAAACAAATAAACATGTTTCAATATCAGATATTTCAGAAGCAATGGGTGGAAGTTTTTCAGACCATTCAATATTTAATAAAGGATCCATTATAATGTCTGCTACTTTATCATCATTAACACAGAGAAAACTATCCCCTAAATCTCTTAGAAATGGGCATACTTTCACATATTTATGTTTTCTCACTAGCAGATTCACCTATTAATTACTCAACTTGGTATTTAACTCGTAATTATTTTTAATTAAGAACAGATTTTTGTCAAGAGACCATTAATCGAATATTTTTCTCTTTTAATTAAAAAGAATATTGCTAAAGGCAAGTCATTTTTTCAAACTAAAAATTTAGATAAGTTAAATAATTGTTCAATATTTTATATGTTAATTCTACTTTATCAAATTGTTTTTCATTAGCTATATTTGCAATTAATTTTGGCATCATTTTGGGTGTATTTACTTTTCCTTGAGACTTCACAGGTCCATCTGATTCAGTCAATAATTTTTCAATGCTTACAATATTCAAGATGTTTCTATGATTCTTACTTCTTATGAAAGCTGGATTTATAGAAAAATAACATCCTAAATCATTCAGTTTTCTCAAAATAGTTACAGGTCCTGAATACCAATGACAGCAGATATTCACATTAAGCTTAAATGAGGATAAAATTTCATATACTTGTTTTTCTGCTCATGTCGTATGTAGCATAATAGATCTTTTATGTTTTGTAGCCATCTTAAGAAACGATTCGAAAATGGGTGTTTGTTCCTTTTGATCTTTCTTATCTTTGATAAAATAATGATCTAAACCAACCTCCCCTACAATTGCTTCTTTATTTTCAATCAAATATTTCTCCATTTGTTTTATTTCATTTTCTTTAACTTTATGAGCCCCCCACGGATGTCTGCCAATCCCAGAAATAATAAAATCAGGATATTTTTGTGAGAGAAGAATGTTTCTTTGAATCGATTTCATATTTGTTGACATTGTTCCAATTCTTGTTAAACCTAATTCTCTACATTCTAAAATTAAATTATCAATATTTTTGTAAAAATAGTTATCAGCAAGATGACAATGACAATCTATGAAATTCATTTATATTCACTTCATATAATACACAATATTAAACCAACTTTCTTTTAAATAATGAATTTATTGTAAAACATTAAAGGATGATTCATTTGGACAATTCCGATTTACATAAGGATCATTTAACTGAAACAAAAAAAGATATTACAGAAGAGCATAAAGCTTTCGCAGTAGATGTTGAACCACCATACAAAGGATTTACTTGGCAAGTTGCTTTAATGATAGCAATTGTTGTTTTAGCATGGTCAACACCTAATATTATTGGTCGATATTTACAAGTTAATAGTGACTTAACACCAATTCAAATTAGTTCGTTAAGATATATTCCTGCGGCAGTAACTCTTTTGTTTTTTAGTTTAATAACAAAAAGAGGAAAACAGCTATTAATTGATTTTAAAGAAAAATATATTCATCTTATCATTGCATCATTAATCTTAACTTCATTTGTTTTATTACAAATGTATTCTGTTAAATTTACAGAAGCTTCTGCATCTGCATTTCTCTTAAATGTTAATCCTGTAATAACATTTGTTTTATCTTTGATTTTTCTAAAGGAAAGGCATCGCTGGTGGGGTGGAATTGGAGTATTGATTGCTGCAACAGGAATTTTTTTTGTGGCAGTTCCATTAGATGATATTGAAACTTTAATCTCAAGTGATTTATTATTAGGAAATATTCTAGCTTTTCTTTCAGGTGTTACCTGGGCAATTTATACAGTATATTTGAAAAAATTCCTTAAAGATAAAGATCCAGTTACTACAACAACATGGAATCTATCTATTAGTGCTGTAATATTAACAATTACAATGTTTGCAGTAGATGGTTGGTTTGTTGTTACACCTGCATATTATCATATAATCTTAACCACTTTTCTTGGTATTGTACCAACTGCTATAGCTTTTACTTTATGGTTTGAAACGTTAAAACGTATAGCAGTGCAAAAAGCAAGTGCATTTCAATTTCTTATACCGGTAATTGCTACACTTTTTGCTTTAGCTATGGGAGAAACTATTGATTTATTCTTTGGTCTTGGTGGAGGATTAATTCTAATTGGTTTAATAATAACTCAAACTTCATAGAAAAAAAAGAATGCCTGCAAATTTGCAGGATTGTTAATTATTGATATATTATTAATGATTCTAGATCTCTAGGATAATATGTTATCATCTCACTGCCATCTTCAGTTATAACAACTGTGTCACTATGCCTAAATCCTGCGAAACCATGTATGTAAATTCCTGGTTCAACTGTGAAAACCATTCCAGGTTTCATTATTATTTTAGAACCAATGTCCAAAAAAGGTCTTTCATGACCTTCTAACCCTATTGCGTGACCAGTATGATGTTGAACATATTCCCAAACTCCTTCATCTTTGAATACTTTACGAGCAGCTTGATCAACATCAGCATTTTTAACATTAGGACCAAAAGCTTCCAATGCTGCTGTTTGAGCTTTTAACATGATATTGAAATATTTCTCTTGTTTAGATGTTGGTTCTCCCATAATCATTGTTCGTTCTAATTCGCTTTTATATCCTCCAATAGTAGAGCTTGCACCTGTAACAAGAACATCTCCTTTTCTAAAGTAATTATTACCTGTTGTTGCGTGTGGAATTGCTGAACCTGTACCAATTTGACCTCTATATCCTGCATAAGCACATAAATTACTAGATGGCTTGAAATCTGGACCTAAAGTTTTTAACATTGCTCTAGATGCTTCAGAACAGACTTCATTAACGACTTCTATCTCACTTGCACCAACATATGTATATTCCTGTAATAATTGATGAGCTAAATTGCCCCACTTACAACTTTCTTTTATTAGAGCAATTTCTTCTTTATCCTTAATAACTCTCATATCCATTATTAATTCACTAAGTATTGATAGTTTGATTTTAGGTGCAACTTCATCTAATTTTGGTCCAAGGTACCCCCAATATCCTGGTGCTCCTGGAGCATCTGCTGCAAGTTCTTTATCTGCTAATCCTCTATCTTCCAAACCTTTAGCGAAATGTTTCATTGGGTGTATTTCATCTGGATATTCAAAATAACTAAACACATCTGGAACTAGTGGAACATTATCCTTGACATGATTAACTTCAAGTTCTGGTACAAATAAACACAAATTTCCCTCTGACGGTAGAATTAGTGCAATTGGTCTTTCTGTAGGAATGTGGTGAAAACCAGTTAAATAAAAAATACTTCTTGTATTAAAGAAAATCATACCTTTTAAATTCTTATTACTAAGAATTTTTCTTACTCTTTCAATTCTTTTTTCATAATTTTTTTCACTAATTTTAACTAAAACCATTTTAATACCTCAACATTAAATTATCTATTTCATTGTTTTATTATAAAAAAAGAGTTTCTATTACAAATTTCAACTTAAATCAATAATATTTTCTATATAGTTTTGTGAATTCTGAATGAATCTCTTTTCTAATATTTTAATTTCAATTGCATTATTTGGACAAATTTCTATACAACGACCACACCCTCGACATAGTTCTTGATTAATCAAAGCTTTTTTGCCAATTACTTCTATAGCGTTGACAAAACAAATATTATCAAGACAAGTTTTACATCCAATACAATTGTCATTAATAGCAATTTTTATACCAGGGAGTTTAGTTATTTTTCGACTAATTTTCATGTCTAAATTTGGTATCATTTTCCAAAGACAACAACATTCACAACAATTGCAAATGGTCATTAATTTATTTCCAGGTTTAACATCTAACCATTGTGAATCTAATTTATTACGTCCTATTAAATGGACTAATCCATATTTACGACAATTTTCAATATGTTGATGAGCTTCTTTTTTTGTAACTAACCTACCGAGATCTGGATCAATATTTAAAACTGCTTCTCCTAAAAATAAACAACCAATTTCTTGTGGATAATTTTTACATTTATTAGCAGTTCGGCACAAACAAAAATTCATGATCCAATGGTGTTTTGCTTTATCAATAAAATAATGTACTATATCACTAGGCAATACAACATCATTTTGAGCTTTAATGCTTTTATTTATAGAAATTGTTTTACTTTTCAATGGTATAAATATTGAATCTTTAGGGAGATAGAAGATATCATCTTCTTTGAATAACAAATTATCTACTAATAATTTAATTCCCGGTATTCTTGTTAATTTAGCAAAAAGAAATCTAAGTCTAAAAGATTTTATTAAGAGATTAATAAACCATTTTGGTCTTGCCAAGTATACACCCAAAATGAAATTCCTTTTATTGTTTATTTATTTTATTTTCAAATAATTTTTAACACAATTTTTTTAAATAATAAAGAAATTCACACAAATAGGTCATAGAGATGACAGGAGATCACTTTCCAATTAAACCATTGCGGTTGTAAAACACTTTTTAGATGTAATTGGATTGGTTTCTTATTTCAAATCTTTATTGATCATATTACAATGTTTTTTTTGGAGGTATATAGTAATTATGAAACAAGGTGAATATGTTCCAGAATAAGGAACATGAAAAACAAATTAAAATAAATAAATTGAAGAAACTCCCAGATAAGAAAGAAAATTTCTGGGAATGGTATCTTTGGATTCTTAGAGAAGCAAAAATTGTCGATATTGATTATGATGTTAAAGGCTGCTACATTTGGCTTGAGCATGGTTATCAACTTTATAGTAAGATCTATTCTTTAGTTAAAGAAGCATATTTGCAATTAGATCATAAACAAATGCAATTCCCAACTTTAATTAAAGAAAACATCTTTCTCAAAGAAACTGATTTCATACGTAATTTTGAGGATGATGTTTTCTGGGTTGATCGAGAAGGTCGTAAGCAACTTACTATAGGTGAACGTTTAGCACTTCGTCCTACATCTGAATTAATTATTTATCCATCATTTGCTCGTTGGATACAAAGTTGGCGTGATTTGCCATTGAAAGTGTTTCAAAATGTAAGTATCTTTAGATGTGAAACAAATGAAACAAGACCACTAATTCGCAATCGAGAAACAATAGGTTTCATTGAAGGACATTCAGCATTTCAAACAAAAGAAGAAGCAATAATTTTCCTAGAATATATTTGGAAAATGTATCAAGAATTATTCAAAAAAATTGGCATTCCAATTATACTAGTAGATGTTCCAGAATGGGATAGATTTGCAGGTTCAACAAAAACAATAGATGGATATGTTTTATTCCCAGAAAATAAAGCCTTAGAACTTTTCACTTCAGCATATTTAGGAACAACGTTTAGTAAAATATTCAATATAGAGTATCTTAATCAATCAAAGGAGAAAAAATTAGTACATCTTCTTTGTTATGGTCCCTCAATTGATAGAATTTTAGCATCAATTATTAGCTTATACAGCGACAATCATGGACTTATATTACCTTCTAATTTAGCTTTATATGAAATTGTTATTATCCCAATATTTAATCGTAAGAATAAATCAAGGATCTTAAGATATTCTAAACAGATTCTTGATTTAATTATTAGATTAGGATATTTAGCTTATCTAGATAATAATGAATCGAAATCCCCTGGTGCAAAATTTTACGAAACAGAAAAAATTGGCATTCCTTTCCGTATTGAAATAGGTCAAAAAGAACTTGAGAACAATATAATAACAATTGTACAACGAGATAATTTTAACAGAACAACATTAAAATCAAACACAATTACAATGAAAAGAAAATTGCATGAATTGTTAGCTAATTATAATAAAAATTTGAAAAAGAGAATTTTTAATTTGTTTAAAAATAGCATAACACAAATTAAAAGCGTTGATATCTTAAATGCATTAATTGAATCAAAACAACTAGTGACTAGCAAATTCTATATTCTTGGATGGTGTGGTAAAAGGAAATGTGCTGAAAAAATAGAATCTATTACTAATTTCTCATTATTAGGATATTATCATAATAAGAGAAATATAAAGAAAAACTGTCTAATTTGTCAGCAACTCGGTGAAGAAGCAATTTTAGCTAAAAGATATTAAAATTAACTCAATAGATTAATTTTTGGAATAATATATTGAAGAACCAGTTTAGAGCACTTATCTTAAACTAACTAACTGGTTCTTGTTCAATTTCATCGAGTACATATTCATCCATTTTCTTTTTTTTGCCAAGTATTAAGTCCTCTAAATAACCATATGATGCAAACCATGCAATTGCCATAAATGTTGGTATGAAATTGATAAACCAAGAAGTTACCATAATGGAATTTGGATGATATTGTCCTGTAAAGAAATAACCCATATTTTCATAATCATTTGTTAAAATTGTTTGTATAGCACCTCTAAGATTAAATTCAACGCCACCAGTAATTACTCCCATTTGAAGTCCCACAGCAAGTCCTGCAATTAGATTAAATATGAAGATTTTAACTAAACTAACTATAGGCTGCTTTTTCCCTTTGAAAAATCGTTTTGATATAAAGGCACCTATTAGCATTGAAAGTATTAATGGTAACCATACAATTAGGAAGTAGAATCCTCCACCTTTATTCTCATTCAATAAAGGAACATATTGGTGGAAAAATCTGAAATTCAATAAATAATCATAATCAGTAGATGGTTGTGGATAACCTGATCCTGGTAAAATAACAAAGAAAATTCCTAAAACATAGACAATTAAAGGTGCAAATAACCATGCTGCCGATGTCATTGCATTATTTAAATCACTTCTTTCATAGAAATATTCGTTATATGGATCAATATCATCTTTTACCTTTCCAGAATTTAAGCCATAATTAATGAATATTTGTGCTATATAAAGAGGAGCTGAGAAGATAGCTTCAAAAGAGAATCCTATACGGACGATGTTTACTATGATCATCATAAAGAGTGATGCAATGTAATAACATAACAGCCAAAATCCAGTTGGTCCAATATAATCTACAAAACGTTTAGTTGGATGTTTGAGGATCTCATCCTTTAATGTTCGAGATTTTTTAATTTTAGCATTTTCTTTATTTTTATCTATAGTTTCAGTGCTCATAGATTGGATTTAGGTTTTTTACTTTTTAATGTTTTCTCTTAGCACGGAATATCAAGTTATTTAAAAAGCATATCAATCTAATTGAATAATTTAAATAGACCTATTACTTGTTTTTTAATTAGTAATTTCTAAAAAATGAGTATTAATAGAACTAAGATTTGGGGTAAAAATGAATTCAGATAGTTCTGAAATACAAATGCCTATCTTGAATATAGAAGAAGTTTACAAGATATATCAAAGTGAAAAAACCGAAACAGCTGCTTTGAGAGGTGTTTCAATGTCAATTTATCCTGGTGAAAAAGTTGTATTGATTGGCCCATCAGGAGCAGGAAAAACTACACTGGTTAATATTGCAGCAGGTTTATTACCTCCAACTTCTGGTAAGATTTTTTGGTCTGGTATTTCTCGAGATATTTCTCGTTTAACCCAAGAACAAATAGTTCGAGAAAGAAGACATTTTGCTGGCTTGGTATTTCAGGAAACTAAACTAATTCCTCATTTGAATGTAATACAAAATGTAAAACTTGGTGGCCACCTTGCTGGAATGACAAATAGTGAAATCGATGAAAGAGCTGATATGTTAATCGAACTAGTTAATTTATCAAATCGAATAAAACATCGTCCTAGTATGTTATCAGGTGGCGAACGACAAAGAGTAGCATTAGCTGCAGCTCTTATAACTAATCCCAAATTAATTATAGCAGATGAAGTTACAGCCTCTCTAGATCCTCTAACAGGTGAACAAATTTTAGATGTATTAGATGATATTAATAGAGAACTAAATGTGGCACTTTTGATTGCTACTCATGCTCAACAAGTAGCTTCACGTGCTGAAAGAATAATTGAAATAAAAGATGGTGTTATTGTAGCCATTCATGGTAGCTCTATTAAACTTCGCAATCTTGAAAAGACTAGAAGATTAGCAGTTGATAATCAAAATCGAATAGCAATTCCTGAGGATATGCTAAAAATATTAGGCAATCCACGAAGCCTTAAAGCAAAAATAGTTGGACAACAAATTCATTTGAGTTTACCAGTAGATGAAATTTACGAAATAGAAAAAATTCTAACTTGTTCTATTTGTGGGACTCTCGTTGAAGATGGTTCAAGGGTTTGCAAGAATTGTGGTTCAGTAATAACATAATCGAAAATTTCAAAATTTCTCGAAAATAAAAAAAAATTTAACTTCATAAATAAATTAATAAAAGAACATCAATAAGTAAGAGTAATCTATAAATACTACTAAAAAGTAGATTTATGAAAACTTTGATAATTAACAAAACCAATATATATTATCAAAGCAAAATAAATTCGAACTATCCAAGTTCTAATTTGGAGTTGGAATATTAAATGTCTGATATACAAGCTGTAGAAGTAACTGATGATGTTACAGCCAAGAGGGTAACTAGATTAGGCGGCGGTATAGGCCAATTTTTTAGAAACTTAACTAGTAATAGAGTGCTAGTTTACAGCTTCAGAAGAATTTTAACAATTATACCATTATTTATTGGAATCTCAATTATCACATTTACTTTGATGTATCTAATAGGAGATCCCCTTGGATATTTGATTGCACAAAATCCTCGAATAACCCCTGCAGATATTGATCGTTTGCGTGAACAATTAGGATTAGACAGACCTCCCACACAACAATATTTAATTTGGTTAGGTGGTTTCGTTCGTTTTGATCTTGGACTAACTTTCTTTAGCAGAGTACCTGTTTTAACTGAAATTAACCATTTTCTAACAGAAACACTTAAGCTTCAAGTTACACAATTTTTAATATCATTAATCATTTCTGTTTTACTAGGTGTAATAGCAGCTAGATTCCAGAATACTTGGATTGATTCTGGAGTAAGTGCACTGGCATTACTGGGTTTATCTATGCCAATTTTCGTTTATGGTAATTTATTGATATTTATCTTTTCAGGCAGAAATCTTCAATGGTTCCCAGCTGGCAAAGCTCATACAACTGGCATTGAACCAATTAATTGGGGTGCAATGTGGGATGGGCGGTTCGGTGAATTTTTCAAAACTTTCTTTGTTTATACAAATGATACCATTTGGTATATGGTTCTTCCTGTAGCAACATTGGTTTTTGCTAGTTTAGCACTATTCACAAGACTTGTTAGAGGAACAATGTTAGAAATCTTAAGACAAGATTATATTTTAGCAGCAAGAGCAAATGGTTTATCTGAACGAGCTGTTTTAATTGGCCATGGATTACGAAATGCATTATTACCTGTTGTTACATACATTGGTTTATTTGTTGGAGGTGTTCTGGCAGGTGCACCAATTACTGAAACAGTCTTCTCATATCCTGGTTTAGGATCGAAATTTGTAGAATATATTAACAAGCTTGATCATCCATTGATAATGGGAATTAGCATGGTAATTACACTGATGATTCTGATTGCCAATCTATTAACAGATATAGCTTATGTGTGGGTAGATCCGCGTATCGAGCTGTAATGGAGGAAAATTAATGGCAACTGTAACTAAAGACAAGGTAAAAGAAGAAAAAAGTACTGCAGAATTATTGCGAATTGGAGATGAAGAACCAAAAGAGGCATCTCCATCACATTGGTCCGTAGTAAGAAAAAGATTTCAAAAAAATAAGTTAGCAACTTATGGATTTTTTATAATACTCTTGGTAACAATTGTTGCTATTTTAGCTCCTGTTATATCACCTAATTACCCAACAAGTTTAGATCCTTTATTTGATAAATATGGTGGCGGTGGAGCAAATGAAAGACCAAGCCTTAAGTATCCAATAGGTACAGATAACCTTGGTAGAGACCTTCTTTCAAGAATTGTTTGGGGATCAAAAATCAGTCTTGTTGTTGGTATTGTTGCAGCTCTTGTATCTACTATTATAGGTGTTATATTAGGTGCACTTGCAGGTTTTTACAGAGGTCTAACAGAAGAAATAATTATGCGTTTGACAGATATGTTTCTTGCAGTTCCATTCCTTCTTATTGCTATTGTCGCAGTATCATTCTTACGATCAGGACGAATTGAATTCCTCCAAAATCTAAATCACTCTACTATTATGATCTTAGTATTAGGATTATTTGGTTGGGCGGGTTTATGTAGATTAGTAACAGCTGAAGTAAAACGTGTTATGTCTTTAGAATACGTGCAAGCTGCAGTGTGCTTAGGAGCAAGTGATTGGCGAATAATCACAAAACATATTCTACCAAATATCTTAGCACCAATAATTGTCATAACAACTTTAGGTATAGGTGGTAATATATTAGCAGAAGCTGGTTTAACATATCTTGGATTTGGTGATCCAACAACTGTTTCATGGGGAAGAGTAGTTAATGATGGTGTCATTAATCTACAAAACAATCCCGAACAGGTTTTTGTTGCTGGATTTGCGATTTTCTTCCTTGTTCTTGCTTTCAATATTGTTGGAGATGCCTTGCGAGATGCAATGGAT
>JAEOUJ010000299.1 GCA_016839405.1 Candidatus Gerdarchaeota archaeon
CAAGTAGTAGCGACTATAATTGGTATTTCAACTCCAACAGAAGTAGCTTTAATTGTTGATCCAAAAATCTCACGAAGTAAGCCATTGGAACAAGGAGAACTTGTTGTTATTGATTATCCCAAGGAGCTGATAAAACAACCAGTAATTGCTATGGTTTCAAGAATATCTTTAACAAATGAGAATTTGATTGAAAGTCTAATAAAATCCCCTGAATCTATAGAGAAACTCAAACTTTTAGGGCACATAGAGGAGGGAGAGCGATTAGGAGCTATTGCACGGATATTGGGATATTTGGACGAAGAAAAAAATAGAATAATATCACCACGTTTTCCACCATATCCAGGAGCAGCTGTTTACAGAGCTCCTTCTATGATTCTTTCAAAAATATTTGGCAATGGACATATAGCTGTGGGCGAATTACGTTCCCATTCAGGTGTTGATGTGAAATTAAATATAGATGAATTGGTTTCAAAACATTTTGCTGTTTTAGCTATAACTGGTGCTGGAAAATCTTATAGTGTTGCTGTTATCGTTTCAAAAATAATTAATAGATTACAAGGTTCTGTAATTATAATTGATCCACATGAGGATTATGTACCATTTGTACATAATAAAAATATAAAAGGAAATATAGTTGTTTTTTCAGCTAAAACAACTCCTGGTAGGCAAAGAATTGCTTTCAAACTCAAAAATTTCAGATATGGTCAACTTTTAGATTTACTTGGTATCCCAGAGCATGCTACAAATCAAAGAGACTTATTTAATAGAGCATATGGTATTTTACAAGAGAAGGATGTCGATTGGGATTTACAGGATTTAAAAGATTCAATAAATAATGTTATTGAAAAAGAAGAGGACAAAAAAGATGCTGGTCGCCTTAGGAATGCAAAATACGGATTACTCGCCCGTATAGATTTAGCTCCTGCACGTGATATACTTACGAAAAGTTCAGAGCTACCAGTTTATAATCCTAATGGACCCTCTTTGGTAAAACCTAACCAAGTAAGTATAATAACTCTCACCGGTTTAGATACAAGAACTCAACAAACTATAGTTGATTTAATTGCTAGAAAAATTTTTACTGCTGGGCAAGCTCAGATAAGAAATGAACCTACTCCACATAAATTGCCATGTGCAGTATTATTGGTTATAGAAGAAGCGCATAATTTTGTGCCTAGTTCTGGCCGATCTTCTCGTACTCTAAAACAGATAGCTGCAGAAGGAAGAAAATTTGGGGTAGGATTAGGTTTAGTATCACAAAGACCAGGTAGATTAGATAGCGATGTTTTATCTCAGTGCAATACACAAATAATTTTACGAATTGTTAATCCTTTTGATCAGCAACAAATATTACGTTCTAGTGAAAGTTTAAGTGAAGACCTATTAAATGACTTACCTGCTTTAAATGTTGGAGAAGCTGTAATTGTAGGTCCTAGTTTACCAATACCTGCTTTAGTGAAAATTTCAACATTTGATGGAAAATTGGGAGGAAAAGGTATATCAGTAACAAAATCTTGGAAGGATGCATTAGAAAATCAAATAAAATCTTCAAGAAAACCACAGAAATATGAAGATGATTTTAATATTGAATAAAAAAGACTTAGCTTAAGAAGAAAAATCAGGTGAACAAAAATTAATATAGAAAAGAAAAAAGAATATCATTTTTGTCATACTGCAGATTGGCATTTAGATTATATGCAATACCAAAAAAAAGAACGATGGCAAGATTTCATTAAATCTGCAAATGAATGTGCACAATTAATGATTAAGGAAAAACCTGATTTTATAATTCATTGTGGAGATTTTTTTCATCAATATAAACCAACTCCTGGAGCTTTAAGATTTGCAATAAAAATATTGAACAAATTCAAAAAAGCAAATATTCCATTCTTGGTTATAAGAGGAAATCATGATGCATCAAAAGCACAAGCTCAGAGAATTGGCGGAACTATACTAAAATTTCTAGATGAATTGGATTATTTAGTCTATGTTCAAGATGAACAAATTAGCATTAATGAAGATATAACATTTACTGGTATAGGAGAATATGGACAAACAATAGCATCAAAAGTTGAAGAAAGTTTAAGAAATAATCCATTAGATAAATCGAAATTTAATATTTTAGCTTTACATGGCTATCTGCAGGGTCAAATTAGCGATACAATATATGATATAACAGGATATCAATTAGCAAGTATGGGGTACAATTACATAGCGCTAGGACACTATCATAAAAAGTGGATTGAAGCTGAGAATAATATCTATTGCCCTGGTTCAACAGAACAAACCAGTTTAAATGATTGGGGGGAGCCTGATAAAGATGGATTTTTCAGAAAATCGGGGTATTTCAGTGTAAAAATAGCTTATGATAACGAAAAGAAAGATTGGGTATTAAAAGTTTTAAGGAAAGAATTTGATATTCGACCAAAAGGACGTTTCATTTTTAATTTTGATGACACAATTTCAATTGAAAATACTCTCAAAAAAGCTAATGAATTTGTTGAAAAAAATGAATTAAAGGATGCAATCATTCGATACGATTTCATCGGTAAAGTTCCTTTAGGCAAGCAATCTTTATTTAATTTTAATAATTTACCGGCAATAAAAAATTCTGAAGCTTTGCATATAATAGTAAATCAACAAATATCAAATATTATTTCAAGCAAAACAAAATCAGGAATAACTTCACAAGAAGCATTAAGAGATCTAATTGAAACTACTTATGGATTTAAAAAATCAGCAACATCAAAATGGCTTGATTTAGTATTTGAAACAGTAAAAATAATGGGCCAAAAAACTATTTCCTCAGAAGAATCAAATGAGGTTCAATCCATTTATAATTTAATATCTGAAATTTCTACCAGACTAACCAAATCTGAAATGGCACGAGAAACAAGAAAAGCTTTTGGTACGAATATAAAAGAATTAAGCAAAAACGGAAAGAAAACAGACAAAAATACATCACTGGAGAATGTTTCAGAGAAAGTGATAGAAAATTCAAATAAAACAAAACAATCAGCATTATCTGAGTTTATTAAGGGAGACGAGTAATATGAAAATATTTGAAATAATTGAAATTGAGTTAGAAAATATTAAAACATACGTTTCTGAAAAAATAACATTTTCAAATGGAAATAATGTCTTGATTGGCGAGAATGGCGCTGGCAAAAGCACAATTCTTGAATGTATTTATTTAGCTTTATTTGGTGATACAGTACCAGGTAGAAATTTAGCTGATATGATTAGATTAGGTCAAAAGCAAGGTAAAATAACTTTTAGGTTTTCAGTTGATA
>JAEOUJ010000300.1 GCA_016839405.1 Candidatus Gerdarchaeota archaeon
AATATCCTAACCTTATAATTATGAAAAGTTTTTCAAAATTCTACGCATTAGCTGGGATGAGAATAGGTTTTGCATTTGCTGATAAAATGCTTATAGATAGAATAAAAGAACTTCAGCCTGCATTTAATGTTAATATAGCTTCTATTGAATTGGCAAAACTTGTTATGCAAGAAAAAATCATCTTAAAACAAATGTTATATGATATTTTATCTGGTCGCGAATATTTATTTAATGAATTATCTAAAATTCCAGAAATCACACCCTACAAATCTTTTACAAATTTCATTCTATTCAAAATTGATGAAGTGAAAGCTGATAATGTTCAAAAGATTCTACTAAAAGAATATGGTATTCTAGTAAGAAATATGAGTGCTATGCCTTTATGTGAGAATTCATTACGGGTTTCAGTTACTACTCATGAAAATAATGAAAAATTCATTAGGGCTCTTGTAAATATTATGAAAAAAAATTAAAATAAGTCAAAAAGAGTGTGGTGAATTGTATAAAAATTATCGATAAATAACGATTAGAAGTAATTTAAATACATGTTTGGGTAAAGAGATATAACTTAAATAAACTTAAATTTATACAACAATAATTTACCAATTAGTTATATTTGGAGATAGTATTATGGAACAAGACGATGAAAAAAGAAGGCAAGAATTTTATGACCGTACAATGGGTCAATTAGAAGAAATGCTTGTTGAAGTTAAAAAAGATCCAGAGGATCAAATGAAACTTCTACGATATGCCAAAGGTCTTGTGAATACTATTACAATTTTTGGAATGTCAGGTGACCCTGAAGGTATTGATCTTGTTTTAGAACGATTTCGTAATTTAGTTGAAGAATATGGAAATCTTGATGAAATACAAATCCAATATTCCACAGCTTTAGCAAATTCTATGTCATATTTAATGAAAAAACAAAAATTTGAACAAATGTATGAAAGACTAGAAGAATTACGAATATTTGCGCGTTCATATCCAATGAATATGTCTTGTCAAAGATCACTTGCAGGAGGTTTAGTTAATGCTATAATCAATTTTGGTCAAAGATCAATGATAGAACCAGTAAAACAGCTTATCCGGGAATTATTAATTTTAGCTAATGCTCATAAAGAAAATTTAGAAATACAATTAGCTTTAGCAAAGGGTTTGGTTAATGCTATCGGTTACCTGAGTAAAAATCACGATTATGCAAGAGCAATCCCTCTTCTTGATGAATTAATGGCTTTAACAGAAGCTTATCCTAATGATGAAGATTTCATTTTACAAAGAGCAAATGGAATAGTTACAGCTATGAGTGCTTTTAATGAAGATGAAGATTATGTTGATGTTGTTGAAGAATTAAATGAAGAGCTTTCAAGAATGGCAAAGGTTTATCCGAATCATGAGGGAGTTCAATTAAGAGCAAAAACAAGGAGTTTAGGGAGAGATTAACCTCCCATTACCTCAAGCTTTTATACTGCAAACTTCAGCTAGCTCTAAAATTTCTTTTTGATTATACTTGGTTAGATCTAAAGTAGCACCTTTTTTATAAGCTTCAATATTCGATTCATGAAATTTAGCTGCAGTATGTTCCTTGATAGCAGCAATAAAAGCTTCATCAGATGCCAAATTGAAGAGTTGATTTAAAATGCCTATTAGGACCATATTTACTACCTTTCTATTACTGATATTTTCAGCAATTTCTATCATAGGAGCAAGAAGTAATTTATTTTCAATTTTCTTTGGAATTTTTTTAGCCACCTCTGTTGCAGTAAGATAAACAATAGCATCAAAGTAATTTTCTAAATCATCTAGTGTTAATGCAACATAAACATCAATTTCTGTAATTCTTGGATAAATGATTTTCTTAGTTGATACCTTAATTTCACTTCTTGTTTCACCACCAGTTATAGCAGAACCATATTTAGTACTTTGAACAGCATGACGACCGTCTTGTATTGCAGCTTGTCCGATAATAGTACCTGCTAGCTTAACTCCTTGTCCACCAATTCCTCTAATCATTATGTTGATATCACAGTTTTCATTTTTTGATTTCATAGGCATGAACAATCCTCTCCGAAAATTCTTCTGGTTTATCACGTTCTTCAAGAAATATACCTGTAGGTATTTTTACAAATCCTTTACCTACTTCATATTTAATGTCTGTTTTATGTATATCTAATCCAATATCTTTCTCATCCATCCTTACTCGAGCATTCTTAAACATTTGCCGCATTGCAATGGCATCTCCAAGGTTATTTCTTCGTCCAAAATTAACATGGCAATTAGAAATCACTTCAATGAAAGAAAATCCTTGATGTTTCATTCCTCGAGCAATTGCTTTTGCTAAAGGAATAAATTCGAAAACAGTATATCTTGCACAAAATGTTGCTCCGTTTGCTATTGCAATATGCGAAAGATTAAATGGAAAAGATATTTTACCGTAAGGGGTTGTTTTTGATTTTGCTCCTACAGGTGTAGTTGGCGCATCTTGACCGCCTGTTAATCCATAAATAGCATTATTAACACAAATAACTGTCATGTCGATATTTCTTCTTGCTGCATGTGCTAGATGCCCCAATCCGATTGAAAATAAATCCCCATCACCTGAGATTATAACTGGTTTCAATATGGGTTTAGCAATTTCAACTCCGGAAGCAAATGGTATTGCTCTTCCATGAATTGCATGAAATCCATCTAAATTAATATAACCGCTAGCTCTACCTGTGCAACCAATACCACTTACAACAAATAATTGATCATATGGTAAATCACAATACTTAGTTATAGCTTCAAGAAATGCATGGATAGTTGTGCCAATTCCACAGCCAGGACAATAAATTGTTGGTATTGCATGTTTTCTCAATAATGTATCATGAGGATGTTTGAATTTTTCTGGTGATGGATCTTTTATCATAGTGCTTGTATCAATTTGCTTTTCATTTGATGTCATTTTAATTCCTCATTTTTTTACTATTCTTTTAATTGCGCTTAGAATATCTTTTGGATCGGGTGGTGTTCCACCAATACGTTTCACTAAAGTACATTCCTTTCTTGCATATCTTTCAACTGGCCAAATTAATTGGCCCATACTCATTTCTGATACTATTATATCAGCTTTTGAAGCAATTTCTTTGATATCTTTCTCTGGGAAAGGCCAAACTGTTATTGGTCTATAAAGTCCTGCCTTAATTCCTTGCTCACGTGCATCTAAAACAGCTTGAAGACTA
>JAEOUJ010000301.1 GCA_016839405.1 Candidatus Gerdarchaeota archaeon
AATGCTTTTTTACTTTTCAATGATTCTACACACACCAATTGTTACTCGGTTCTTTTGGATAAATGCCTATTAATAAATTATTCGTAGTGATAGAAAATTAAATGTGATTCTTATTATTTAACGCTATTTATATTTTATATTGAAATTTCATTTCTTTAAAATGAATTTAAAAAAAAGAAAAAAAAGACCTCTATCAAAGTTTTTTTATAGTGTTGTTGCTTTTGTCTTGTATTATATTATGTAGATATCGTTAGAACTTAAATTACATAATTAAATAAACTTATAATAGGTAATAACAATAGACAGAATAGATAATATTCACCTATAATGAATTATCTTAGAAGGTGTCTAAATTTGCGCAAAGATGAACAAGTTTCAAGAGAAGATTTACTTTCAGTAATTGGTTTCGGTTCAGCAGGGGGAAGAAACACAGAGCTCAATAATATGTTGAAATAGCTTGAATCATCAGTCCCTGAAATTGAAGCTGCAGCAGTAGTTAGCGTTGAAGGTTTACCAATCGCATCAGCTTTACCACGTGATATAGAAGAAACTAGGTTAGCAGCAATGACAGCAGCTATGCTTTCATTAGGTGAAAGGGTTATAGAAGAAATGCGTAAAGGACAAATAGAAAGAGTTTTTGTAGAAGGATCTGAAGGAACTATTATTTCTATGAATGCAGGTCCAAATGCAGTTTTAACTGTAAGCTCTCGTAAAGATGCTAAATTAGGTTTAATATTTCTTGAAATGGGTAGAGCTGCAAGAAAAATTGCTGATATCTTATAATTTATTCTTCTAAATAATTTATATTTTTTATAATACTATATTTTATAGGAAATTATTTTTTTTAATAATAATTTCAAACAGAATTTAATTATTTCGAAGTGATGGATAATGCCCACTAATAATACTTTGATATTCCTAAAGCACTCTAAAACTATAATTGACCAAAATATTCCTGTTTCTGAATGGGAACTTTCCCCAGATGGATTTAAAAAATTAAAAGATCGTTTAACAAATTCAGATTTTAAAAATATTGAAATTATAATCTCTTCTTCTGAAAAAAAAGCAATAAAAACAGCAGAAATTTTTGCTAATTATTTTGATTTAGAAATAATAGTTTATGATAATTTTAGAGAGCTAAATAGAGATAAAGGGAATTTTGGTACATCTGAAACTTATTTAGAAAATGTTAAAGATACCATCACCTTTAGGAGTCAATCATTTAACAATTGGGAAACTGCAGATAATGCTTTAAGGAGATTTAATAATGGTATGAAAAAAATCAATGAAAATTATCAAAAAAAGAAAATACTTATTGTTTCTCATGGAATTATTATCAACCTATATTTTGCCTATCTAAGAGGAAATTTAAGCAAAACATATGATTTTTGGTTATTAACTGATTTCTGTGATTATGGAATTACTAAAAATAATATAATTATAAAAGACATTACATATTTATCAGATAAAATTTAAAACAAAATGAATCTCATTTAAAAGATAACAATTATATAATGTCAAAGTAGACATTTTTACAGAAAAATATATACAAATCAAATTTAAATGAAGTTGATGTTTATGAGATTGTCATCGCCTATATATCGATTCTATGAACGAAGATTATGGAATCAAATTAAGAATGGACCAAAACCACATCACATAGGAGTCATTCTGGATGGCAATCGTAGATTTGCTCGTAAAAAAGGATTAGATGAAAAAGAAGGCCATTCTTTTGGTGCCACAAAAGTAGATGAGCTATTAAAATGGTGTTTAAAATTAGACATTAAAATTATAACGCTATATGTATTTTCGACTGAGAATTTCAACCGTTCTTCAGATGAAGTATCTAAAATTATGGATCTTTTAGTCAAAAAATTGCTCGAAATTAATCAAGAACCAATGATAGTTGATAATAAAGTTAAAGTAAAAATTATTGGTCGAAGAAAACACCTCCCTAATGAGATAATTGATTTAATTGATAAAATAGAGGACAAAACAAAAGATTATGATAAACATATACTTAATATAGCTCTAAGTTATGGTGGACGAGCTGAGATTGTTGATGCTGTAAAATTAATAGCTCAAAAAGTAAAGAAAAATGAAATAGATATTAGTAATATAAATGAGGAAACTATTGATATACATTTATACACCGAAGGTTTACCCGACCCAGATCTTATAATAAGAACATCAGGTGAAGAACGATTGAGTGGTTTTCTCTTGTGGCAAAGTGCTTATTCCGAATTATATTTTACTGATATATATTGGCCAGCATTTCGTAAAATTGATCTCTGGAGAGCTATTCGTACATTTCAACAGCGAGAACGTAGATATGGAAAATAAAAAATAGAAAAGAGTGTAGAAATATGTTAGGTAAAGTAGGGAAGGCACTAAGGATAATATCAGATGATGAAAAAGACAAAATTGCTATAATTTTTGATTTACCAACATTATTACCTGATTTCAATCTTTCAAATCTTAAATTATTGAAAAAAGCTCTATCTGATATAGGTTCAATAAGATCAGGTAGACTAATTACAGACAAACAAATATCACAAAAAGAATCGGAAATAATAAAAGCTCAGGGTTTTCAAGAAGAAATAGTTGGTAGTGATGTGGATATTCATGTTACACTACAAGCTTTAGAATTTCTAAAATCCGATTCTATTGAAACAGTTGGTATTGGTACAACAGATGCAAATCTATTTCCTGTTTTTTCACGTATAAAACAAGATAAGAAATTATTGATTATTTCATGGAAAAAAGACATTACACCATCAATGGAATCAATTGCAGATTATATTTTATATTTAGATTATTTATGATGTTTATTTGAGAGATAATTATGAGTGATGAAAATATTAATTCGAAAAAAAATATATTCGAATTCACAAGTAATAATCTGGAATTAATAGGCATAGTTTTTGAGAATGGTTATTTTGTTACAATTTTTGAAAAAAAAAGTATGAAACTAGGTACTATAGCTCTTTCATTACCAAGTCCTACTAATATAAAAATAAAAGATATAACTACTGCAACTGTAATTGGTTCTAGAAATGAATTAATAACAAAAGCTTTAGCTGAAAAAATTACCAGGACCACTAACAATTTAGTATATTTATCATTAAATTTTCAAGAAAATAATGAAGATTTGTTTAAAGAAGCATTAAAACTAGTTGAAAGATTTATAGAAGAAATAACACAGTAAATTTTACATAGTAAATTTTAATAAATTCAGAAATAGAATTAATTATTTATGTCCATACCAAAAGGGATTTTATATACATAGAGTAAAGGTTATTTAGGATAGAATCTGCTAGTATTCAGAAACTAATAAAAGAGCTTAAGCTGTAAAGCTATTTTGAATGAAAATACACGTGTGATGATTAAAGTGAGTAAAAGTACGGAGATAAAATTCTATCAAGTACTAGAAGATGGTACTTTGAGTGAAGAAAACGAATTTTTACAAGAAAGTACAAAAGTAATTATTATTGTAGATGATCAATTTAAACGAATATTTTTGTGGAAAGGAGCTAATTCTGGAATTAAAAAGAAATTTATTGGAAGTAGAGCTGCAGCTGAATTAAGAAAAACCTATTATGGCTTTGCTTATCGTTTATCAGTTATTGAAGAAGGGGATGAAACAAATGAATTTGAATTTACTATGAAAAGAGCTAGAGGAGAAGCAACTGTTGGCGTAATAGAAGATACAACTAGAGGTATACCAACAAATCCTTCAGAGATGGGATTAGAACAAGGAGTAGATATTAAATTAGAGGGCGATGATCCCATGAAAAAAATCATTTATACTGATAAAGATTCAGCTAGTATTAGTCAATTTGCTGGATCACGTCCAGAAGCAAAACCTGAACAAATAGAACAACCCAGGCCTAAACGACCTCAACCAGAAGAAAGAAAACAATCAAGACAACCACAAAGAACAATTCTGACTGAAATGATGGGTAGCAAAGAACCACAAATTATTCGACCAGCACCTGGAACTGATGTAGCAAAAAGATTTGAAACTAAAACAGAAACAACAGCAATACCAACACCACCTCCAGCACCAAGAGCACAAGAAGCAATTCCAAAACCTAGCCCACAAAAAATGATTTCTGAAGTTGATCCTAGACAAGCATTTTCATTAATACAAGAACTTGGGGTACCAGCTGGATATGAACGCGATTTAGTGATAGTGGGAACAGGTGTTTATAAACAACAAGGGAAAGATTTCCTTGTTCCACCAGATCCACCAGAAGGAGTTTTCTTAGCTCCCGATAGAGTTCCAAGAATTATTATAGAAAATGGTGTAGTTAAAGTTGTAGAAGTATTAAAAAAGATAGACACAAAAGCTAAAGAAAAAGATGAAGTAAAACTTGAACAAGACATAGAAGATTTAATGAGTACATTTCAAATAGAAATTGAATAAAGATTTTAAATAGAGAAATTATAACATTTATCGTGATGATAGTAAGATGTCTATAAAAATTCCCCCTGAAAAAGCAAAAGAACTGGTTGCAGTACTTCAACAAATAACATCAGAAACTCAACTCGGTGCTTTAGCTATTGTCTCAGATGCGGGTGAGAGAGTAGCATTCTTTGCACAAAACAAAACTATTGATCCAGTAGAATTATCAGCAGTAGCAGCTGCACTTGCTTCTACAAGTAAATTAGCTGTAGATAGATTATCATTCAGCCCTTTACAAGATATTATCATTCGTGGAATTAATGGTTTTATGGTTTTGAAGGATCTTGGACGATTCTATTTGATTGGAGGATCTACTGATCAACAATCAATGCCTATTATAGTTAAAAGTCTATCAAAACATGCTCCGAGATTATCAAATATAATGGCTTCTGTTCCAGCGCTTTAATTAAATAAAAATGAAATATATGGGAAAATATATTCGTTTTATGGAAATTTTCCCTTAATCTAATTTTTAAATTTACATAGATTAGCTGTTTTTAATGACAAATCATTTAAAAAAATTAAAGTAATTAATGCGATGATAGGCAATTAGTGTCTTTCATTAAAATATGGATGAAGCAATTATGAGAAAAACACAATTTATTAAGGATCCAATACATGGGTATATTTTCATTGATGAATTAGCGAAAGAATTAATTGATACAAAATATTTCCAACGTTTACGACGTATTAAGCAATTATCAGGTTCTGAATTTGTTTATCCAGGTGCTAATCATACGCGTTTTGAACATTCACTTGGAGTTAGTTATTTAGCTGAAAAAATGGCTAATTCATTAAAAAATGATGAAGATGCTGATATTACTAATGAAGATATTCAATTAATAAAAACTGCTGGATTACTTCATGATATTGGTCATGGTCCATTTTCTCATACATTTGAAGCTTTACTAATGAAAATAAACAAACATCATGAAGATATATCAAGGTGGTTAATTCGAAAAACAGAAATTGCTGATATTTTGGTAGATTATGGAATAGATGTAGAAACTATCTGTGGATTAATTCATGGAAATAAAACAATTAAGGGGAAGGGGTATTTGGATCAAATAATTTCTAGTGCTTGTGATGTAGATAAAATGGATTTTATTGTAAGAGATTCATATCATACTGGAGCAGAATATGGTCAAGTCGATATTATGAGAATTTTATATACAATGGGAATTTTTAGGAAAAATCTCGCAGTAAATTATTCATCTTTACCAGCATTGGAAGCATTTCTAATTGCTCGTGTAGAATCATTCAGAACAATCTATTTTCACAAAGTTTCTAGAGCATCTCAATTAATGGTTATTAGAGCATTAGAATTAGCTGATAAAGAACTTGGATTAACTAATTTCAAAAAACCTGAAGATTATGTACAATTAGATGATTTCACGGTATGGACAAAATTAATCGAATGCAAATACTCAAAAAAAATAATGGAAAATTTAGCAAATCGAAAATTACTAAAAGTTACATTTGAAAGGGAATTTATGACAAGAGATGAATTTGTACAATCAACATTAGGGAAACAAGAATATAGAGATAAGTTAATTGAAGAAATAGCAAATGAAGCAAATGTTGATCAAAGCACAATATTCATTGATTTACCAACATTACCAAGTGTTCCATATTCCCATTCAGTTGATTTACCAGCATATGAAATACCTATGTTTATTAGAAAAGGGCCAAAAAGCAAGAAAAGTGAAGTGAAAATACAAGATGTATCTAGGATTTTTGAAGCATTAATAGGAATGCTTTATATTTTCAGAGTCTATTCAACAAATGAAAACAGAGAGAAAGTAAAAGCAGCTGCTGAAAAAGTATTTGGTGGTCAATCAATAGAGAAACAAATATCATTCTAGGTGAATTGCAAATGAATGAAAAAACACAGAAAATAAATGATGAAGAAGGAATAAAATTATTAGCTGAAGCATTAAGATCAGGTGGCACTCTATTAAATGTTTCATGTCCTATATGCGCTTATCCATTAATAAAAATCAATGATAAAATCTATTGCAAAATATGCGATAATGAGGTTATAATTTATAAAGATGAATCTGAATTACCAAAAGAATACCGTAAAGCAATAAAACCTAGAAAAGAGCAAACGGATTCACCAATTATTAAAACAATTGCATCAAAAATTGAAAGTCTTAGGTTAAAAATGGAATCAACCGATGATACAGATGAAATAATAAAAATATCTGAAGCAATTGAGAAATTGCTAATTACTTTACAAAAACTAGAAAATTAATTCAATAATCATTCTTCAGGATTATATTGTGTTTTAATTAAATCTTTAATTTCTTTAGCTATTTTTTTACCTATTCCTTTTATTTCCTGTATTTCATCAATAGAAGCTGAAAAGAAATTTTCTAAAGAGCCAAATTTTTCTAAAATTCTTTTAGCTAAAATTGTATTAATATTTGGAAATCCAGCAATAATAAATTCAAGTATATTAGAAGTATTTATTGGCGTTTTCTCACTTCTAATTACTGGAGCTCTATCCTCTCGTTTTTGTTCTCTTTGAGCTATATTTTTTAGAAATCGCGCAGTATCTCTTACATTTCTCGTCCAGATTACACGCATATCAAAATCTAATAGAATAGAAGAAATTGCACCTCTTAATGCTTCAGGATTTAGAGCTCTATGGCCATAAATTGTATCACCTTCTATTAATAGGATTGCAATTGGAAAACTCTTCTTTAAAGCAATAATTTGAGGAAATAATCGACCATCAATAATACTTTGACTGAAATCAGAGACGTCTTTTCGTTCAATCCCAACACGAGAGCTTAAAATAAAATCACCAACAGGTAATTGCTGTAGTTTTAAATCAATATCCATTAAAGATAATTCCTTTGCTATACCAGATTTGGCTTCTCTTGAATCTACAATAATCCTAAGTTTTGACACATCATCATCTGCAAAAAATTGTTCAATTACAGTACGATCTTCATCTGTAATTTCATTATCTTGTAATTTCTCTCCTATTTCAACCTCTTGCTCAAGTTTACTTAAAGCTTCATCTGAAAGAATTTCTATTTCATCTATAGGCTCATAAGAATCTACAACATCTTCTTCAATTTCTTGCTCCTCAGTTGCTGCAGCTGCAAAAAAATCTTCAATTGAACGTTGTTTTAAATCAATTCTTTCTTTGCTGATTTTTTGGAGCTCTCTTAGATTTTGTTTCATTCGCTTTTCTTTATATCTAGCAGCCCAGAAATATCCTTCATCTCTAGTTCCTTTAGTAATTAACACAATGACTTTTCCTTCTCTTTTTCTACCTGTACGACCTCTTCTTTGGATATTTCTAATAGCTGATGGTACACAATCATAAAAAACTACAAGATCACATTCAGAGACATCAAGACCTTCTTCACCGACACTAGTAGCTACAAGACAATTGTAGATACCCTCTCGAAATTGTTGCATAACTTCAAGTTGTTTCTTTTGTGAAAATCCTTTATCACCTGCTTTTGATGTTTGACCAATAAATCGAGAAGCATTGATATTATCTAATTTATTTAATATTTCAGCTAACTTTTTTGCAGAATTTCGATATTGTGTAAAAACGAGGATTTTTGATTTGGGGCTTTCTTTTATAGTAGTGCTAATAACATTACAAAGTTCGGGGATTTTTGGATGTTCAAAACCTTCAGCAAGAATTTGTTCTACAATATCATAACTAACTATCAAAGCACTTTCATTAAGAAGAGTAATTAAATTCCTTGAAGCTTTTGAGCTTTGAGCTTCTTTTCGCATCTTATCAAAATATACTTTAAGAGAACTAATCCCTTGAGTTTCTAAAAGTTCTAAAGCATGAGTTAATCGAATAGACGACCCAGCTAATCCTAAAGCTAGATATAACTCAGAAACATCTTCTCTTTGATCAAAATTTTTTGTTATAAGAGGGGGCAATTTCAATAAATCGCTTCTTTTTATAGTTATATTTGCTGATTCTAACCAACCAAGTTGCTTCAATTTATTCAATTTATCAGAAAGTGATCGTTCAAGTAGAGTTTTTATACGTTTAAATTTCTCTGGTAACTCTATATGTATCCATTCAACATCTGTTTTTTGCACATAGGGTTTTACATCGCCTGAAGTTTCAAGACGAGTTTCTACATGTTTAATAGATAAATTAGAACAAATTTCTTGTATTTTATCTTGGTTAGATCCAGGTGAAGCTGTTATACCCAAAATTAATGGATGAGTAGCTTTTCTCATATATTGTTTAGCTACGTAAACATAAGAATAATCTCCAACTGCCCTATGAGCTTCATCAACTCCTAATAATGAGCATTTATTTAGATTTAATTTTCCTGAAATTAAATCGTTCTCGACAATTTGGGGGGTAGTAATAATAATTTGAGAATGTTTCCAAAGTTTAATACGTTTCTCTGGAGTTGTTGAACCAGTTAACATAATTATTTCTTCTTCAAAAATATTGAAAACATCTCTGAAAGTTTTTAGATGCTGTTCAACTAAAGGTTTTGTTGGAGCCATTATAAGAACAAATGAATCAGGATATTGTTCCATTCTTTTGGCAGTAAGTAATGCAAGAATAATTGTTTTGCCTAAACCAGTGGGTAAAACAGCTAAAGTATTACCCTTCAAGCTTTTTTCAAAAATAGTTTGTTGATAAATTCGTGCTTCAATTTTATTTGGTTTAATGTATTTATGTTGAATGTATTTATCGTTAGACATAACTTTTCTTCTCACAAACCAATATTGCTCAATTCAAAACATTGGATTAACTAATTAATGTATTTTATTGGGGGATATCCAAAACTAAAATCTTATGATAATAATTAATAAGTAAATAGCTTATCACATAGTTATTCTTGCGAATGTTTAAAACTAACGTTGTTTATAAACATTTGAATAATAAGGATTGATTATTGCTATGGAATCACCAGAAACAAATAAACAATTAGAAAATGAAGAGGAACCAGAAAGATATTTTGATTATTATATCAAAAAGAATACGATGTGGATTTCGATATTTTTATCAATGTACATTTTGCTTGATATCATAGCATTATTTTTAACAACAAATTTCACATTTCTGGAAATTTTTCTTTATTTTGGAATACTTATGATAATAATTGGTTCTGGTACTTTATACTTTACTTGGCGTGAGAAAAATTATTTTTGGGCAACTATGGCAACAATTTTCTTAGGTTTATTAACATTTATTGAAATTATAATTCATTTAGCTACAGTATCATTAAATACAAGCTCACTAATTTCAGCTATCTTATCCTTATTGGTTAGTATAATGTTTATTATCCTACCAATATTATTGGTATTTCTAAAAAATCGACAAGAATCATTAAATAAATAAAAAGCAAGTTGATTAAACAAAATCAAATAGGCTTTTTTGTCCCTTAATTGGAACTACTTCATTTTTTAAATCTTGATGCAATCCAATTAGAGAATTAAGGTTTGTTGCATAATAAGTTTCATTATTCTTTAAAACAAGAATGGAGCCTTTTACACCTACAACATTACCACTTATTTTTAAACCCTTATTTGTAAGATTTTTAATTAAAGGTCTAACTTTTAACTGATTTATTTTTCCATAATAATTATCTAGATAAGTTATATTTTCTAATTCCCTTCTTGGGATGAGAATTTTTGATTTGATAGTGATAGAATTATAAATCTTATCTAAAATAGATTCAATCTGATTTGTAATGTCAGCTTTGTTAATTAAAATGCCAATTTGCCTGAATTTTTGTGACATACGAATAGCTAAGCTAAGAGATAACTCAGCACTTAATTGTTGTTCTAAAGCTCTTGGTTCTAAACCAACACCTCTAGCTATTTTTATTCCA
>JAEOUJ010000034.1 GCA_016839405.1 Candidatus Gerdarchaeota archaeon
TCTATCCAAGTTCTAATAAAATTGTTTGAATCTTTTTCAAAATAGTATTCATAAATTTGCATCTTCTCATCAAATTCTTCATCTGTTTCTTGAGTAATATTTGGTTTAAAAATATCGTACCAAGAATATTCTGTAAAGAATTGAATAAATTGCGGATAATTAAGTATTTGAGGAATGTAATTTTCCATATAAACTGATGTACTTGGACGCCATTTGTAGCCCTGTCTTTTGTAAAGTGGCATTGCTTTCAAATTTCCACCCCAGGTGTGAAGGCTTATGAATCTAGCATTTTCTTCCATAGCGAATTTTGTTGAATGTAGAAGAAGTGCTTTTCCTAATTTTTGACCTTGATATTCAGGATCGACTCCAAGCAATTGAACATACCATGCATCAGGAATATTCCATGTTCGGCAACATATACTTACACCCACAATCTTCTTTTTATCATCTGGAGCTACTATAATAAATTTTGAAGTTAAATCTTGACCTTTATATGATTCTTCAAGATACTCACTTGTAAAAACTAGGGATCCTCCAAATCCTCCTGGCCAACTATCTGAATCTTTAAATGAATTATAGCACCTTGCAAGAGCTTCAAAATCTTTTGTCTCTTGTTTCAATGTTCGGATTAATGGAGTTTTATCATCTTCGAAGAAAATGATATTTTCAAAGTTGTTTCTACTTTTTTTACTTTCTTTATTCATAATTCTCCATCCAGTAGGATTTCCTCTCGTCCGATCCTAGTCTCTTTTTGCAGCAGTTCACTTATAATAGTTTTAAGGTTATTCTAGATTATTTTTTTATACTTTTTATTCACACCAGGTAGTAACATCATTTAATGTTAATTTTCTCCTATCTTTGGGATTTTCATCTGCATAACCAAAAGCTATTGCAGTAATTACAGGCATGTTTGTTTGGGTATATTTCATTACTTCTCTATCTATGTATAATATATCACAAATCCAAAGAGAACCTAATCCTAAATCAAATGCTTTTAGTAGCATATTTTGTATTGCAGCTGAAATTGATTGTATATCAGGCCTACATGGGTGTTCCATAGTGTTAGCACTAAAAACTAATACAGAAACAGGTGCTTGCTCCATTATTTGAAAGCTATATCGTGCATATGGATGAACATCTTCACTAGAAGCTATTTTATCAAATTCTTCTAAACAGAATTTAACAAATCTGTTCTTTGCATCACCTATATAAACATGAAATCGCCAATGTTGCAGATTTTTCGCTGAAGGTGCTTTATTTCCTGCATCAAGTATTAATTCTATTTGTTCTTTTGTTAGAGGATCTGTTTTAAACCTCCGAATAGATCTTCTATTAGTAATTATCTTATCTAGTTCCATAGTTAGAGGTTTATTTTTTCATTTAAAAATCATTTATGTTACTCTTGACTGAAAGTATTCAAAAATTTGTATATTTAATTAACATTTTCTCGAAAGATTTTTGATTTACAATAGCATGAAAAGGATATGAATTTCGAACCTCTACAAATAATTCCCAGACCAGTACTCGAAATAAAAATCGGTGGATTTTTACCTATTAAAAAAGGAATTACAATTTATGCTGAAAAAGAATTTATGAATGTGGGAATCTACTTACAAAAAATTCTTACAGATACAATTGGATTGGAAATCCCAATTGTTAAAAAAAGAAAAGAGGAAAATCAAATTATTATTATTAAAAACAACGATGAACACCTCCCTTTTGAAGGATATGTTGTCAATATTGGATCGGGATGTTTATATGTTAGTGCTATTAGTCCAGAAGGAGTTTTCTATGGCATCCAAACAATAAGACAATTATTTGTAAAAGATAATAATTCATGGAAAATTCCTAATGTAGTTATTCGCGATTATCCTCGTTTTAGTTGGAGAGGATTTATGCTTGATGAAGCCCGGCATTTTATGGGTAAGAAAATTGTAAAACATTTACTTGATTTAATGGCATTACATAAATTGAATAAATTCCATTGGCATTTAGTTGATGACCAAGGCTGGAGAATCGAAATTAAAAAATATCCTAAATTAATTAATATTGGCTCAAAAAGAAAGATAAGAACAAAAAGAGGGGAGGAACCTTTACCAGATAATAATCAATTATATGGTGGTTTTTATACACAAGAGGATATTAAAGAAATCATTGCCTATGCACAGGAACGTTTTATTGAAATAATTCCAGAAATAGAATTACCAGGTCATAGTTCAGCTGCTATTGCTTCTTATCCTGAATTAGGTTGCTTAGAAAATCAAATTGATGTTCCAACAAAATGGGGTATTCTTAGCAATATTTATTGTTCAGGTAAGAAAGGTGTGTATAAGTTTTTAGAGAATGTTTTATCAGAAGTTGTAGAGTTATTTCCATCAAAAATTATTCATATTGGTGGAGATGAAGTTTTCAAGAAAAACTGGAAAAAATGTCCTGATTGTCAAGATAAAATGCAAAAAGAAAACATGCTTCATGTAAAAGAATTGCATGTATATATGACTAATCATTTTGCCAAATTTCTGAAGAAGAAGGGAAAAACCCTGATGGGTTGGGGGCAAATTTTAGATTCTAAATTAACTGAAGAGGTTATATGTCAATTTTGGTTGGGTAAGAAGGATGAAGTCTTAAACCATTTGAGAAATGGTGGGAAAATGGTTTCATCAGATATGCTTAATACTTACTTAGATTATCCTTATTACTTAATTTCTTTAAAAAAGGCATATAATTTTGATCCAATATTAAAAAATCTTGAAGATGAATTTCATAATAATATACTTGGTTTAGAAGCTCCACTTTGGACAGAGAGAGTTACAAATCTCAATCGTCTTCATTATCAAGTATTCCCCAGATTAACAGCTTTTGCAGAAACAGCTTGGTCTTTGAAAGAACGAAAGAATTTCAAATGCTTTATGAAACGTCTGGGAGTTTTTTCTAAACTTCTAGAAAAATCAGGTGTTACTGATGCAATGAAATGAATTTCATTTAATAGAAAAAATCCCATTATTCACTTATTTTGTTCCGTTTGATATTCAGCCTTTTCTTTAGTAATTGATATTGTTATTTCTTTTTGCTCATCTGATTGTTTATTTTCAAATTTTTTAGGTTTTAAAGCAAATAAAGATATCACAAATCCAAATGAAATTAATCCTATACTAAATAATACAAATCCAACAGTAAATAAAACCATTCGAGAGGAAACTATTGCAAGAGGTATGGTATAATTATCAGAGAAATAAAGTCTAGAAGAATAATCATACCAACCTAAAAAATAAGCTATAAAATAATCATCAAAAACTGTAGCTGTATAGTTAATTTTTGCATCAATTGTTGTACTAGTCATTTTAATCTTGGCTAATGCATTTTCAGCTAACGAATTAACTTCAAAAAAATAATTGCTTAATAAAACAGCTAAATATATATCTCGATTTTCAATATCATAAAAAATTTGTTCGTAGTAATCAAGCCAAAGATTTTGTGTTTTAGTGAAGAACAAATCTACTTCATTTCTTGTTAATAAAAGTCCCCAATAACTTGTATTATACATTAAGATATTAATTGGTTCAAAATTTATGATTAATGAATCTCCATTTTTAAGTGGATAGGTAAAATAATCACCATAACCCATATCTTCTTTTGTGGGCCTAAAGTTTTCATCGCCATAAAAGTATCTATTACTTATATTGATTTGAACATCTTTAGTATAATCGTTTATTTCTTTCAAACCTTTACTTGGTCCAATGACAAGTCCAATAGAAGTGATTATAATCCCAAAGGTAATTAAAATTCTTCTAATTTCTTTTAAGTAATGTTTCCAATCACCATGCGGTTTTCTAAATAGATAAGCTAATTTGAATTTGTATGCTTGGAGTTTAAACCATGTTAGGGTTAAGAACACAATAACCAATATTGATAACACCAAAATAATATTCAGATAAGAAGCTCCTCCACTAAACATCGAGTTGAATACATATGCTTGATTTTGTCCAAATATGATAGGAGATGGATTTCCTTTAACTAATAACGATTTAATATAGTATGCAATCGTTAAATTGTTAATAGTTGCTGAAAAACTAACAATAACAAATTCCCATATAAGGCTAAAGAAAAGACCAAACCAGAGTGGATTATTGAAAAGAACACTTACATAAAGATAAAAAGCACCATAAACTATTGTACTAACAATAGTTCCCAATAAAAACATTAAAGCAGCTTTGAAGTATACAAATCCGCCGAAGATTGCAAAAGGGAGATAAAATAATAATCCCCCAATAGCAGTAAAGAGTGGCATAACTGTTAAAAAACTCAAATATTTAGTAACAACAAGTTCAATCTTATGTATTGGACGCGTAGTCAAATAACCTATTGTTTTATCATTAATTTCATCTTGTGTGAGTATGGTAGCAACATACAATGTAAACAATGGTATTATGATACCAATATAACCTAGGAACATTATATCAGAATAAAGTCCAAAAAAGTTTTCTAAATCGAATGATTTTGTTAGAAGTGCTATTATTGGTCCTACAATGATTGGCAGAATAATTAGGCTATTAAAAATCCAAGAAATCTTTTTTTTGAATAAGTTTATTAGTAATTTCCTGAGATAGAGTTGATATATAACTCCGAATCTTCTCTTCCAAGAAATGTTTTTTTCATATCGAGTAAGATTCTCATATGATTCCATCATTTCCTGTCCCTCAAGATTTTATTCTGCTCGTTATTTGTTTCCAAATAATAACTCTTTGGAATTTGTTTTAGCATAATTATAAAGAATATTTTCATCTTTTAATATAGCTAAATAAAATATATTGATAAATTCAATTGTTAGTATGGGTAAAATCATAAAAACTGAAAGAACATAATGGATTCTATATTTTAACCAAATATTGTTTACCTTTTGTGTACATTTTTTCAGAGTTGTTTTATAACTAATTCTGCAAATGCTTTACTAGAAGTAATAATGCTCTCATCAAATCCAGAAAACATAACCTGAAAATAGGTGAATCCCATTTCTATTAGATAATTAAATCGTTCTAATAGATCCTCAGGAAAACCAACCCAAGAACCAGGAGCATCTTGTTTTAAGCGTTCCTTAATCTCTTCAATAGGACGATTGTATCTTTTTGATATTTCATTAAGATAATGATTAATTTCATCTTCAGATTTTGATACGAAAATAGGTATACCAACAGCGAATAGACTTTTTCCTATTTCATTATAATCTCTTCCTAATGTTTTACAATGAGCTTCCAAAATCTTTAATGCTCGTTCTGTATTTGGTCTTAGGAAAAAATTACACCAATCTGCATGTTTAGCAACCATTCGTAATAAGATTTTCTCACCCATCCCGCCAATCATAATTGGGGGCCATGGTTTCTGTACAGGTTTTGGCGCGGAAAAAGCATCTTTAATTTGATAATATTTTCCATTATAGGTTACCTTTGGTTCTGTCCAAAGTTTCTTTATTATTTCAATTGCTTCTTCCATTTGATATAAACGCTCTTTAGTGGATGGAAAAGGTATTCCATAAGCATTATACTCAATCTCTTTCCAACCTGCACCAAAACCAAAGAATAATCGACCATTTGAAATCATATCAACAGTTGCAGCTATTTTTGCTAGAATAGAAGGATAACGATATGAATTACAGGTTACCAAAGTACCTAATCTGATTTTTTTGGTAACTGAAGCTAAAGCTGATAATAAAGTCCAAGCTTCCATACAATTGCGTTCTTCTGATTTATTATCTAGAAATAAATGATCACTACTCCAAATTGAATCATAACCAATTTTTTCTGCTTCTAAAGCAATCTTTTCAACTGTTTTAAAATCAAATCCCAATTGTGGTTCAATTTGTATACCAAACTTAACAGCCATTTAATCAACTCACTAGTTAATATATTATTAAAAAGAACATAAGTTATACCTTTTTTCCTAAAAATTATTTAAGAATATTTCTTACAGCTACTTTATGAAAGACAAGAAAAGAGTTAGAATTCGAGACTTAGGATTTAGAATTGGTGATTTGGATCCAGGTAAATGGAATTCTATAACAGACGTGCCTGGAATAAAAGTTGGGCATTGTACAATAATAGAAGGTGAAGGACAACTATCACCTGGAGTAGGTCCAATAAGAACCGGTGTTACAATAATAATCCCTCACGAAGGGAATATCTATCAAGATAAAGTAAGAGCAAGCTCATTTATTTTGAATGGATATGGAAAAACAACTGGTTTAATACAAGTTAATGAGCTTGGACAAATCGAATCCTATATTGGTTTAACTAATACTTTGAATGTTCCACTTGTAACAAATGCATTAATTGATTATCATTTAATGGAAAACTCTGAAATTGGAATATTTACAAATTCAATTAATGTGGTTGTTGGTGAATGTAATGATAATTATCTTAATGATATACAAGGGAGACACGTTAAGAAAGAACATGTTTTCCAAGCAATAAAAAACGCTTCTACTCAGGTGGAGGAAGGATGTGTTGGCGCTGGAACAGGCATGATTTGCTATGGATATAAAGGTGGAATAGGTACATCTTCAAGATTAATTAAAACTGAAAAGAACTCTTTTGTAATAGGAGCTTTAGTTTTAGCTAATTTCGGTCATAAAAGTGACTTACTTGTAGCAGGTAAAAAAATCCACCAAAAAGATGAGAAATTAAATCAGAAAAAAGAACATGGCTCAGTTATGGTAATAATTGCTACAAACGCTCCACTAAATACTCGTCAATTATTTAGAATAGCTAAAAGAGCACCTATGGGATTGGTTAGAACTGGAAGTTTTGCTTCTTGGGGATCAGGAGATATTATAATTGCATTTTCAACCGCTAATAAAGTAAGACATGATGAAACAGAAGAAATCATAAAAATTGATATGATAAATGAAAA
>JAEOUJ010000302.1 GCA_016839405.1 Candidatus Gerdarchaeota archaeon
AAGAAATGTAAGAATTCTTCTTCGAAAAGAATATTTGCGTGGTACATCATGAGCTGAAAATTCAGATCTTGTTAATCCCTCAACAAAAATTGGAATTGGTGAATCATTATCTTCACTTGAAGCTCCTGAAAAACTTGCACCAAAAGCACCATCACATGTTTTTCTATCAGTTCCTTCAATTTGTACATTAGCCATATCAACATTTACTTTACCAAATCTTATATTGCCAGAAATTACTTCAGAATCAGAATTTATCATCTCAATTGTTTTTTGAGATAATTTATCACCTACTTCCATCATTCTCTTGAAATCCTCTTCTCCACCAGGTGGATGACCTTTTCCAACATTTGGACTAACATCTCCCCCATTTGCATTAGGAAATACAGCAATAAATCCTGGATCTTTATTATATGGATCATTCCCAAATTTACATTCTAGAATTCTTGAAGCATACCCCCTATTATCAGCAGTTATTAAACTATTTTTAATACCAACAGATGTTGAATGTAATGCAAAATAAGAAATTGTCCCAAATAATTTACCAGATGAATCAATGAATTTCAATAATGTGAACGATTTGTCTGTATCTCCATATATATCTCTTTCATCTTTTGGATTGCTTTCCCAAGCTTCCCTTGACCTTTGACCTCCACAATCTAAAAGTTCACTGGTGTTAATAAAAATCTTAGCGGGTTTCAAATTTTCAAAAGCTCTAATTATTGCTTGAACAAAGCCATTAACGATTACCTCAAAAGTTTGATTACAAAATCCTTTACTAATTATAGTAAAAATTAGATGTCGGGAATAACCAGCAGGACCTGAATGTGTATGAGTTCCACTTAGCATAACGTTATCAGCTTTAAATAAATCTTTGAATTTTGTTTTAAGTCGTTTAATGACTTCATTTTTAATCTCTTGAAAAACCATACAAATATCAGCAACAGCTAAACAGATGTACTTTCCTTCTACATCTTTTATAACAAAAGCTCGAACCCATTGTCTATCTGCAATACCTGTCGTTTTTTGTTTAGTATCAGCATAACCCATCATTATTTGTTCTGCAGCTGGCCCAGTACAATCATACATTCCAATGCCAACTTTATATAATGTCATTAACCCTCACCTAGAATTGCTATCAGTAGTTAAACCAATTAGTTAGTTTATAAATTATATATAATATAGTCTAGAAGGATTCATTTATTTTTTGTAAAAATCATTCATATAATGGATATTTAGAAATGAAATAAAATAACATTGTATAGTATTTCTTATAATCATTCTTAAATATGAATATTAAAAAGAAAAAAAGGTGAAGATTTAATTACTTGAATATTCATTGCTAGAACCAGTAAAAGAAAAATCCATAATAGACTGCAAGACCAATTGTTAATATTATTGAAATTACTAAAAATATCCAATTGACAATTCTAGCTACTCTAATCATTTGTGGGTCTTCATTTAGTTCTTCTGCTTTTCTAACAAAAGTTAAGCCAATAATTGGAAAAATAAAGCAATTACATACTAATGGTACCAACCCTAAAATTAGAGCTGTAGTAGCATTATTTCTTGGTCTTTGAACAGGAGGTTGATAAGTTGGTGTTGTAACATATACTTGGGTTTGGGGTATAGGTTGACTATAAGGATCTAGTTTACTTGGAGTTACTGTATCAGTTGATCCTACTAAATCCTCACCAATAGATGCTCCACAAGAACCACAGAATTTTGTTCCCTCTTCCTGAGGAGCTCCACAATAGGGGCAATATTTAATGTTTGAACTCAATTACTTCTCACCACTATGTTGTATGCTAATAAATTGGAATTACTTGTATAAAAACACTAAGGAATTAAAAAAACTTTGGGAACAAAATTAACAGTGATTAATTCTAAATTTATTTCAATAATACTTCTAAATTTCTCTTGAAAACTGGAAGATAGTATTCAGCAGTTTCTGAATTAATAAACTTAAGAATATGACCTAAAGATTCTATCAATTTAGCTTGATTTTTTCCTTCTAAAATTGCTTTTGTATTTTCTTCAGTTAAATCATCATATCTTTGGACATTTTTCATAACTTTGTTATTTGCCGGACAATACATTTGACATTTCATACAACCAATTAGGGCATTATGATAATCTGATTTTATCCAATCAGGAAATTCTCCTCTAATTTCATTATACAATGGAATACACTTTTCTACGTCTATAATGAAATTCTCTTTGGAAATACATTGTGTTGGACAATTTTCTAAACAAATAGAACATTTTTCACATCTATCCATCATCTTTGCTTCTGCTAATTTACTTTCAGGAAAATCATAATCAGTGAAAAGAGCAATTAGATCAGGAAAACTTCCTAATTCATCCACATAACAGATATTATTTCTACCATATTTCCCCAATCCACTACTAACAGCTAAGAATTTTAAATGTAAATTTCTCACGTGTTCAACTCTATATCCCTCTTCTTTTATTATTTCTTTTGAAACAAATTCACTTATTTCTTCATTGGTAACACCTAAATGGCAATAATTTGGGGGTACCATTATTTCATATTTCTCTCCATTATAGAGAAAATTCACAAGTGCTAATTTTTTTTCTAAAGCTAAAACAATAATGGATTTTGCTTCCGGAAAATTATCGGGAAGTTGAAACTTAAAATTACCAATATAATACTGTAAAGTTTCGTGTTGACTTATTTTTCCTTCTTTATATAAAATATCTATTTCATTTTGTAGGGTTTGTAAATGCTTTATATTCAATATACTATATTTTACTTTTAAATTATTAAGAGTTAAATTATTTGAAGTTTCATTTCTATAATTCATTATAATGCACATTACCTATCGCTTTTAGAAAATTATTTGTTATTTAATTAAAATCATATAAAAATCATTAATAATAATTAGCACTAATATGGGATAAATATAGCTAGTTTAAAAATTATGATTTTCAAAATTAAAAAGGATAAATATGATTCTTTTCAAGAAAATTAATAGCTTCATTTATTTTTTTCATATCAGTAACTTCTAAGACAACATCAGGCTTTTGACAGTAGTTCTGAACAAGTGAATTAAAGAGTTTCCAATTAATATTTCCTTGACCTGGTGGATTGCCTTCATCTTTTTCTCCATTATTATCGCTTATGTGTATGTAAACAATATGATCATTAAGTTTTTCAAACCATTCTACCATTGAAACCCTCGAAAAAACATTACAATGTCCTGTATCTAAACAAACTTTTAATTTTGATGAGTTTACTTCATTTATCACTTCAGACAACCATTTTGGATTAAAATCCCACATATTTTCAAGAAGAATAGTGAAATTATAATTATCAATTATATTTGACCAAAATTCAACATGGCTTTTAACCCAGTTTTCATAATATCTTTTAAATCCCATCATTGGATAATAGTTTGTATGAAAAATAATGAATTTTGTTTCCAATATTTGAGCTATTTCTAGGCATTGATTTATTCTATTAATCGAAATTTGTTTAATCTTTTTATCTGGACTATTTATATATAAATCATAGACTGCCCCATGCATTGAATAATATAGTTTTTTATCAACATCATATGTAATATAATCTTTGAGAATTTTCTTGTAATTTGTATCAAGTATATCTGGAAATGCGAAATCTATTATCTCAAAAGCAAAATTCCTTTTGCTTATTAAATGCTGATAATTTTTTAAAGATTCATAAGGTTGTATAAGTATTTTAGACATATTTTATTAAAACTCATTTTAATTAAAAAATAATAAGGCAAAAATTGCCAAAATCAAATAAATTCATAATTAAAAATGAAACAATTTCTTAGCATTTCTTAGGATATTTTTAGTAAATTCCATTAAACTAATTTCTTTAAATTCCGTTAAATTCTTTGCAATTTCTGGTAGATTAGCTGGAGTATATCTTGGTTCGGGTGGGTCACCTATCATACCTGCTGGACTATCTGTTTCAATTAAAAATCTATCAAGCGGTGTATATTTGATTAATTCTGCAATTCTTTCATCATCTAAAGGATTAACAATCTTCATAGAGGGAGGAGAACCATAAGATAGATAAAATCCCATATCAAGTAGTGTTTTGACAATATCAATACTATTTCTGCAACAATGAATTTGCCCCCCTAATTCTTCAGCTTTTTCTTCTTTTAAGATTTTCAAAAAGTCTTTATTAGCGCTATAGCCAGCACAAGTTACAATAGGGAGTTTATATTTATAGGCAATTTGAATTTGTTTTCTAAATAGTTCATCTATTCTTTTTTGTTTAGCTGCATCATTTACTTTGGTATAAAATAATTCTCCAATAGCATTTGGTTTATGAGTTTCAATTACTTTTTGAAGTAGAGATAATTTCTGATCAATCTCTTCTTCCAAAGGTATAAAATAAATACCTAAAACATGAATGATGTTTTTGAATTTAAGTTGTTTATTGTAAAAGGTGTAATAATTTGGATTACTAATAACTCCAATAATATAATTGACATCTTTTTTTGAAGCATCTTCTACAATTTGATTCAGTGGATAATCTGCGCTCTCAATATTGCAAAGATGAGCATGACAATCAATAAACATATTTTTTTTTGAATTTTAATTTGTAATAAAATTTTATATTACAATGATTTTTTTTCAAAAATCTAATTACTCAAGTTTTTCATGATTTTGTTAATCTAGATTTAATTTTTTTGGAAATTTCTTCGGGATGCCAAGGTATATTCTCTAAATTTTCTTTTGATTCTTTGATAATTAAATGAAGTATAGCAAAAGTTCCTGAATTGATAAAATTTGATAAATCAACTTCTATTTTATTATAAGTAGCAATTTTAGAGCTTTGATATTCAATATTAAGAGAATCAAGAAATTTTGAATAATTAATAGCTGAAGAAACTGTTTGTTGTCCACCAGTTGTATAATATTTCATATTATCTAAAATTAAAATTCTCAAATTCTTCTGTTTATAAAAAGCAGTGGTAATTGTTGAACCTAATCCCATTAAGAAATTGCCATCTCCTGTAATCACAATTATTCTCTTTTCTGGATTGGCTATTGCTAAACCAAATCCAACAGATACAGGTAATCCCATAGAACCTCTTAGATAAACTTGAGGTTTTGGAAGGATATGGAAAGCTTCTCTACTTATATTCCCATTTGAGCTTACAATTACATCATTTTCTGTTATAATTTTATTTAATTCAGATATCACATCATAACCTTTCATTGACTCAATACTCCTTTTTTAACAAGTAATACTACTGGAGAAGATATTTCATCCATTTTTTCTATAGCTTTTTTCATCACTGATTCCCATTTATCTTCTGTTAAATCAAAATAAGGTACTTGCATTGCCTTGAGCATAGGTTCTGTTACTTCACCCATTATTGAATGCTCTGGAAAATCTCTATCAGGTTCTAATCCTCTATAGCTAATTAATAATAACATAGGCAGTTTATATAATTGAGCAAGAGAGGTTAATGCATC
>JAEOUJ010000303.1 GCA_016839405.1 Candidatus Gerdarchaeota archaeon
CATTATCAGATGCTTTACCAAATCTTTTTGTCCCAGCTGGAATTACTTTTGCAGTTTGGGGAGTGATATATATCGGGCTTCTAGCACTAACGATATATAGCATTCGATCATGGTTCAAAAAAGACATGGAACCTCCTGAGGAACTTGAAAAATATGGCATTGAATTTATAGTAGCTGCTGTAGCTAATATAACATGGATTTTCTTGTGGCATTGGCAATCAGAAATAGGTTCAACAGGTTATTCATTAGGTGCAATGCTAATTCTTCTTGGAGCACTTCTAAGTGCAACAATTCGATTGAAAATTGGTAGAAACAATAATGCAACTACAGCAGAAAAATGGCTAGTTCACATTCCATTTAGTTTATATCTTGGTTGGATAACAATTGCAACAGTAGCAAATGTAACTGCTTTATTTGTTGAAACTGGTTTTAGTTCTGTAATTGCTCCTACTTCGCAATGGGAATTGATTTTAACTGTAGTTATGATTGCAATTGCAGTAATTATTACAATGCTCAATCTTATTACTCGTAATAATATTGCTTATAGTCTAGTTGTAATTTGGGCTTTAACCGGAATAATATTAAAACGAATTGAAGTTGGTATTGGTTCGTTTGCTTCAATGGAAATAATCATAGCAACTGCAACAGGGATAGCATATATATTATTAATGATAATTGTGTCCTCAGTAAAATTAATTATTAAAAGAAAAGAAGCTAAAACAGTTAGCTTCTAATTTCTATATTTTTTATAATTTGTTTTTAATTTTTCAATATTAAATTTGAAATTTTTACCTTGGTAATGTTTTGTAAAGCCAATTTCTTTGTTTAAATTACTCATTGTTGGATGTTCAAACCAAATGTAAATTTTGTTTACTCTTGGAAAATTATGTTTAATATAGAGAAGCATTTCTGATTTCAAAATCTCTTTAATTTTTGTTTTTTGATATGTTGCTCTAATTCCAGCATAAGCTTCATTGATTCTCTCAAGAGAATCAAGATGATATCTTAAATCACCTATAGCAATTATTTCTCCATTATTGTTTTTTACAATAAATTGTATCCATTTTATTTCATCTTTGTTTAATATCTCTTCGTGATTTCTTAGCTTAATTTTTGTTTAAATTTAGTATTTTAGCTTCTCGCTTAACCTTTAATTTTCTAGCAAAAGCTATGAATTTTGATTGTAATTGTTCATCGGCTATTTTTCTTTTAATTGGTTCTAAAGAGAGTAATATACCAATTAATCTCTGAAGCATTTTATGAGTCCAGAGATGTTGATTATCAAAAATTAAATTTTGTAATTTACCAACGTCAATTGCCATACGAACAACTCTTTCAAAGCCATCTTTGGGTATATGACGAGTATTTTCTAATCGCTTCATAATTATTGCATCTTTAGTACAATTTCTAGCACAAACACCACACCCAAAACAACGATCATAATCAATTTCAGGAACTTTTTTGTCATCAAAATTTATAATAAATGCTATTGCTTCTAATGGGCATTTTTTAACACAAATACCACAAGCATTACAATTTTCAACATTAATTTCAGGTATAAAATTAGAATAAATATTTGGACTATAACCTAATCTTTTGTATGCAAGTATTGCTTCGCAGCAACAACCACAACAATTACAAATCCAATTAACTCCCTCTTGAACATTATCACCTATTTGAACTAGTCCTAGCTTTATTACCCGATCAATTATTTTATGAGCTTCCTCTTTGCTAATTTCTCGGGCAATACTATGCTTGGATAAAGTTTTTGCTGCTCCATTGAAAGTTAAACAAACATCTTGAGGTTGATTGCATGCTTTTCCTAGATGTTCCATTTTGTGACGACAGTAACAATCACCTACAGTAATGCATGATGCACTATCAATTATATGAGAAACTCGTTCATAATCTAAAACTTCTGAAAAATCTTTAGATTGGATTGTTTCTTCTTGAACAAAAACACGATCAACTGTTGTGTTTGTAGCAAAAATAGCAAAGAGAAAATCATCTTCCTTATTTAAGTATTGATAATATAATTCAGAAAGAACTTTTCGATTAAATTTCCCATCAGTTCTCATAAGAGAAAACTCAAAAAAACCTGCCATTGGTGGGGCTAAAATATAGGTTCGATTTTCATCTTGACAACCATCAAAGAGCAATCCTTTACCAGCTAACGTATCAAGTATTTTTTCTGCCTCTTGAGGAGATTTTTTCCATATCTTTGCTGCTTTATTAGCTGTTACAAAATTAATCGGTAACAAAGATACGAGCTCAGCTTCTTCTTCAGTAAATAATACATGAAGAATTTCAAATAATGCTTTTGATGAAGGTGCTCCTTGAGGTGCTTTATCCAATCTTTGTTGGAGATTAAGATAACTAATACTTTTCTTTTGTTTTCCTTTATGACCCATGCATTTACACCTATAATAGTTAGAAATTAAATTAGCAATATATCTTCAAACTAATGTAAATCTACTACTTAATTGTTACTAATATATTTTATTAAGAAAGAAAAAAATTTGTTTGGTATAATTTAAAAAAATAAAAAAGAAGGAAATCAAGTAAAAGAAATTATGTTTTAGTTGATTCATCTTTTTTCCAAAATCTTAAATCGATTTTAGATTTAAACCAATCGTGATTGAATTCTCCAACCCAAACAAAACCAATAGTACCTGGTCCTAAATGTGTACCAATAACAGGTCCAATATCCCAAATTAAAATTTCTTTAGGAGCATTTGGAAGGCTTTTAAGAAAATTAGCAAATTCCTGTGCCTTTTCCATATTAACACAATGACCAACAATAACCAATTCAGACATTCTTTTCTCAGCAACTTTAATAGCTACTTTTTTCATTCGATCTAAAGCAGCATCAATACCTCGAACTCTACCAGGTGATGAAATTTCCCCTTCTTCAACAGAAATTAAAGGTGTTAAATGCAAAGCAGAACCAATCATATAAGACACTCTACTTAATCGACCGCCTTTATGTAGGTATTTAAGAGTTGCAGCTCCACCAAAAACTTGCGTGTGTGGAATTGTTTTGTTAACAAAACCTAGTACCTCTTCCTTTGAAGCGCCATTAGCAATCATTCGAGCAGCAGGAAGAATAATTAAACTCATTGTTATTGATAAGGTATCTGTATCAATTAAGATAACACGATCATCATAAAATTGCTTCTTAACCATTGAAGCAACTGAAAAAGTAGCACTTAATTTATTACCAATTGAAAAAACAAGAACTTCCTCATAATCTTCAAGAGCTTTATCTATAACTTCTTTGAAAGCTTTAGGTGCAGGAGCGCCTGTTGTAGGAATCTCACCATCAAGTAGACGTTGATAAAATTCCTCATTGGTTATATCTTCCCCTTGATATCTAACTTCTTCATCCCCAAAAACTACTTTTAAAGGAACAGTTCTTATATCAAATTTTTTCAATAAATCGGGATGCATATCACAAGTTGAATCAGAAACTATTCCTAATTTCTTTTTTGCTTTTTTGCTCATTCATTTTTTCTCCTGTATTAAATGTTAATAGAAATTATTTGATTAGAGATATCATTGGGAGTTTAATGCAATGATTAAACAAATAGAGAGGAATAATCGAATGAACATTTACTACTTAATATAATTTTCTAATTAAAACGGTTTATAATTAAGAGATTATAATTGCAAGACTAAAAGAAGTCTAGCAACAAATAATTTTTAACTATAAAAGATATTTTTCATTGGTTTACGAGGTAGAAAAATGATTCGAACTCAAACTTCAAATAACACACAAGATAAATATATTTCAAGGAGATTTGCTACTCTTGATTTTGCTCGAGGAATGGCAATTGTTCTAATGATAATTCTACATATTATTGGTGATTATTTAAATATAGATGTATTACTAAGTGATTCGGTTATTAATACAATTCCAATAATTAATCTTCTAGCTTTAGTAATTCTTCCATATTTTGGAGGTTTAGCAGGATTTTTCCTGATTGTCTCTGCTGCTGCTAACATGGTTAGTATGTATAGAGATCTTGGTAGAGGGAAATCTGTTAGAAGTATAGTTTTAAAACAAATTATTGGTGGAATAATTTTACTTATATTTGCAATGTTAAGCGAAAGCACCATTGGTTATCATGGTGTTGTTGGGAATTTCTTTCGTAATTTAAATAATCCAGCAAATGGTAATTATTCAGTATTTCTTTATAGCTGGAACGTCTTTGAAACTGTTCATACAATCGCTTGGTGTTTAATTATTAATGGATGCATTCAAGGACTACTCTCTCTTAAAAATAATTGGAAAAACAGAAAACAGCTTATAATTGCCTATATTGTTCTTGCTTTAGTCGTTATTGGTTTAACCCAACCAATTTGGACTCTTATAGGCAGAATTGGTCCCGGATATCCTTTTGCTGAATATGCTCCTGGAATAACTCTTGCTACACCAAGAATTGGTTATGAAAGTTTTTGGGATATTTTGAGGGCCCCATTTTTAACAGCATTAGCTGCTCCTATGGAGCCTATATTCCCTTATTTGGCTATTTCATTTCTCGGTAGTATTATTGGTATAATTATCTCTCAACCAAAAGAAAAAATCAATAAAAATATGCCTAGAAATTTCTTGCTTGTTGGTTTTGTTATGTTTTTGAGTGGCTTGATAGGAATTGTATTTATTTTATTACATATTATGAATGGTACTTATAATCCCGGAACTGATCCTTTTGATGTGGCGATATCTTTTTATCGATTAATATCATTTCATCGGCATTGGGCTCCGGATGCAATGAATGTCATACATCCAGGGGAAGTTGTTAACATTCCACCCTTCTCTTGGTTAGCTCAATTTCTAACATTAAATGGTTTTAGCTTGATGTTAGTTATGTTTCTCTTTAGATTAGTTGAATTTAGAGGTATAAGTAAGCAATTTGCTGATAAAACGAGATATGTTAGAAGATTTGGAGTAGTTGCATTCTCAAATTATAACAATCAATGGTTATATCCTGCTGTGTTTTTCTTAGTCTCTTTATTACTAACAAGGAATTTTTATGAAAAATTGTTTTGGGGTGGAATATTTTTTACGATTGTAGTAACGTTTCTATTATTTCATGCAATACTTTTAGGGTGGGAGAGAATTGGTTATATTGGCTCATTGGAATGGACTATAAGAACTATTGGTAATAATCTTATTCCTGTTCGAAAAGATCGATTTGATAAATCTGTAAAATGGTGGCAAAGAGGACAAATAAATGTTGAAAATGCCTTTAGAAATCCTGAGTGGATTGATTTAAAAAATGTTGAAACAATAGAAGATAATGATGAAAATAAACATGAAGTTTCTGATGATTCCAAATTAGCATTAAGATTATCAATAATTGGTTTATGTTCAATATTATTTATTGTAGTTTCATTTTTTTCATTATTTATTTCAATTAATTCTCGGAAAAAAGATGGAAAAAACAAACACAATACAGCAGCATTTGGCATTTCTATTGCTGGTATTATTCTCTTTATTGGAATAATTATTACAACTTTAGTTATACCAATTGGAACATTAGGATTATTCTAATGTTCTTATTTTTTATTTTATGAAAATCTCAAAAGCTTGATTTCAAATGGTTTGAATTTGATATTAAATTTTCCATTCTCAACAATAATTTTACTTTTTACTTCTCCATTAATCATAATCTGTTTGCATTTAGTAAATTTGTCTAGTATAATAACATCTGTTTCTAGTTCTGATTCATCAAGATTGAACATAAGAATAAACAAATTATTATTTCTAATTCTCAAGGATGATATCCTAATGAAAGGATTTTCAACATGAATTAATTTTTCTGTTAAATTGTTATTTGGTTCTGAATTCTCAAAAGTTATGCTTCTAGTTGGTAGTGCAAATGCTTCTGATTGATCAGCAGTAAAAGTAATTGGTTCATCCTTTTTATGACAAATTATCCCATAATTAAATGTAAATTCCTTGTTTAATTCCTGAGCCCCAGGAGTCGCAATAAATGGTCCAGCATGAATCGGTCTTTCAGGGTAATCCATTCTAGAGAGATAGCCTGTTGATCGAATAAGAGTTAAAGCTAATCTTGATTTATCTACTAATTCAACTTCTGGTAATCCTTTATTGAATAATGTGAAACTTATTTCTGATTTATCATCATCCACACGAATAAATCGTTTTTGAGCTTGAATTCCTGATGGTTGTTCAACATGCTTATCATAAGGTACAGAACTTCCTTGTCGTTTGATTGCACCAAAATGTGTTGATGTTATAGTATAATCTGATTTATAGGGAAGGTTAAAACAAATTCTCAATCTATGATCTTTGGCAGTATTTGTAAGAGTAGTTGATATTTCAATTCTAGGTAGATCTCTATAAAATCTAAAAATCGTTTTAATAGGAATTATTGTTTTTCCAATTCGTTTATTTCTTTTCTCATTTACTTCTTTATATGTTTTAAATGACATATCTTGTTGAATTTCACAAAAAATTGGACCTTTATTCAGAATTCTTCTTTTAACACTAGATACTTTTGATACAATAGGATTTAATCTACCAAATGTATATTCATCCCCTCTATCACCAAAATCTTCGAAATTATGCAGCTGATTGAAATGAGTATTTGTCATTTTATCAAAAAGATCAAATGTTCCATTTTTATTGAATTTAACAAAATAAAATTGATTTTCAATTGAGTTTTTATTATAATTAAAAATACGATTCTCAAATTTTTTATTTGATTTTTGATTTATGATAAATTTATTGAAACTCCATGCTTTCAAAGGCAAAAGTGAAACATAGGATTGTTTTGTTCCCAATGTTGCTTTAATATAAAATTGAGTATATTTTTTACTATCAAGTAATTCAAAGACTTGTTTGGTCATTTCATCAGTATTTAATTCACCAATTGGTTCTTTTCCACAAATCAATGTAATATTACAGGTTTTTGGATCCAAGCTTTCAGAAATATATGCTTCATTAAGGTAGAAATCCATCAACTTTCTTCCTGGAAGCATTTTCAAACCTGCTCTAATCATAAAAGGTTTCATTGTGTTCTCAAAAAGAATTTTTTCTGTTGTTTTCAGTGGTTGTACTTCATATTCCTTTCCATCAATATCTTGAATTGAATTTATATTATATTTTGAGGATATATTAAATTCAATCAAACTAGGTAATTTTGAATTGTTAGTAGGATTGAACGATAAAATAGATAATTCTTTACTTTCACTTTTATCTTTGGCAATTTGTTCTAAAGCTCTATTTATTTGATTATTGGCAATATCCTCTGCCCAATAAAATCTGGATTTCATTTCTTCATGTGTCTGATCAACAGAACAACCACAAATTGAATCATGAGGTTGATTTTTTAGTAGCCATTTCCAAGCGAGTGTTATATAAGAGCTAGGATAATTAATACCTTTGAAGAAGTAAAGGATTGTATTGATTGGTTCAGCATAATGGACTAGTAAATCCTCTATTTTATTATCCCATTGTTTAATCCATATTCTAGCAGAGTATGTATCTTGAAGTAATGGAGCTCTTAAAGATGATCGAAATTCTCCTGAATAAATTGGTGCAAGGTAATTATTTTCAGACATTAATTTATTCAATTGTTCTAAATAATCATTCAATAAAGCAATTCTAATTTCAGTATTTTCAATCTTAAGTTTTGAAATTAAATCAATTAAATGCTTTTGTGGTAGTTGATGATCTGTTCCATTCATTAACAAATAGGTATTAATTGGAGAAAATGGTTGTAATTGTTCTATTTTTTGTTTGATAACATCTTCCAGAATTTTTAACTCATCAGGAAGTGATGCAGCATTTCCATAACCAAAAGGCATGTAATTACATAAAATACTACTTGTCGATTTAGCATGACTTTTCCAAATAAATGGAACTGTGGAGATTTCAGAGCCAACACCTCTCCAAATAAAGACAGCCTCAAATGTAGTTAAATCAGTTAATAGCTGTGGTATAGCTCTAGTATGACCAAATTGATCTGGTAAATAACCAATATTCATTAATGGAATTTCAAGTTCATTAGCCAATTCAATACTCATTTCTAGATTTCTTACAAGACTTTCTTGACCTACTAACCATTCATCCGGAAGCAAATACCAAGGACCAACATCTATCTTACCTTTTCTTATATAAGATAATAATTCTTCTTTTCTTTCAGGTCGTATTTCGAAATAATCTTCAAGAACAATTGTCTGACCATCCAACATGAAATAGTAATCATGTTTAGAGAGTATCTCAAGTAATTGATCAATTAAATGAACGAGATCAGTTCTAAATGATTGAAATGGTAAATACCATTCTCTATCCCAATGGGTTGAAGGAACAATGAAAACAAGTTTTTTTGACATAATTCTTCCTCACTACAAAACTTCAGGTACATATTTTTTTATATAATTCATTGACTCTTGAGCTTCTTTCAATGATAATTCATAAACAAGTGGTCCTTTGAATTTACTTTCATGTAATTTTAGTAGCAATTCTCTAACTGGTAAATCATGCTTTCCTAATGGTTTATGATCTATTCTTGGAAAAGCACCATCATGTAGATGTAATTCTATGATTCGATCTAAATATCTATCAAAAAAATCCAAAACATCATAATCACCTGAATAACCTGCCAATAAATGACCTGTATCAAAACAAATGCTTAAATCATATTCTTCAATAATAGGTTCCATTACTTCAAAAGGGAATTCAATATTCTCAACAGCAATTTTTTTAGAGGGTATATTTATCTTATCAAGTAATTTACCTATTGATTCCTCAACAAAAGTGCCAAATTGTCCAATTATAAATTCTTTAGCAAAATCAGGTAAATTCATATGTAAAAATTCAACAGTTAGAGCTCCTGTAGGATGTATTACCCAACAAACAGGATCTAAAGGCATTGTTAATTCTATACAATCAATAAAAGCAGTAATTGAAGCATCTCTTATATGTTCATTAAAAGCAGCTGGTTCAATACCCCATAAAGGCAAATGAACCGAATAAGTGATTTTTTCTTTTTTCTTATATTCAATAAGTTTTTCAATTTCCTCTAGAGAGAGTATTCCTGGAAGAACATTAGGTAAATCTCCAGTAATTTCTATATGTTTGAATCCAGCTTCAATTGAATGCTTCATTACTTCAATATAATTTAAATTTGAAAAATCAATTTTTCCATTCATTATTAGTTTGAAAAAATCTTTGAAATCAAAAGGGCGATTTCCAAATAGTAGAGCCACATTATTCACCTATGTTAGTATCTTTTCTTCTTCCTTGGTATTTTTTATTTCTTGTCGTCTTTTTTTCATAAATGGATCAAAATTACCTAGAATCATAATAGGAATTGAAGCTAATAGAAAAACTGCTGTTAATGGACCCAATAAATAAAGCCTTTCAATAATATTTTCGGGAGTCAAATACCCTACAAGGAGAAATGCTAGTGCTTGAAAGATATTTAATGGTATTGAATTAAAACCTGTATACATACCCGCTCGAGATTCTTTTGTTTCAATTTCATCCTTATGAGCAATATCTGCAACAATTGCATATGGAAAGAGATAAGGTCCAGATAATCCAAATCCAATTAGAAAAGCCCATAAATACCCAATATATGTAAAGGTAAGAGTTCCAGGTGTTAATATTTTGAAAATCATTGAAAATGGTAAAACAATAACCAAAAAAGCAAAACTAATAATCATCGACCATTTTTTACCGATTCTTTTTGAAATAGGAATCCAACCTATGAAGCAAACCATTATAGTGCCAAAAACCAACAAACCAAAGACAACTGTTTGAATCATTTCTGAGAAGCCAAGGATGTCAGTAGCAAAATCTAAAACAAGGGCATTAATTAATGTAAGACCCATTGAGTACATTCCTTGAGCCATAAACCAAATAACATAATTTTTATTTGAAAGCACAATTTTAAATTCGCGCATTAAATTCCGCTGCTTTCTTTCTACAGGTTTTTCTTTTATTGATAACAGAGCAGGTAAGAAAGACATGAATTCAATAACTGCAAAACCAATAATACAACTAATTAGAACAGTATTAGCTGTTCCAGTCAATCCTCCACCCTCCAAATCAAGCAATCCTGGAATTAAAAAAACAAATCCAAATCCAAGAAGATTAGAAAAAAGATTTGTGAAATTTTGTATACCTGACATACTTGTCCTATCCTCTTCTGTAGTTACTTCAGCCATCCAAGATTGATATGGAGTCAAAAGTAACCCATATAATAGATGGAACAATGAATTCCAAATCAAATACCAAGTAAATATTGAATAGGTACTTGTAGAAGCAATAAACAGATGAGGAATAAATAACATAACAAAAGATAAAGCAATAGCTGGTGAAC
>JAEOUJ010000304.1 GCA_016839405.1 Candidatus Gerdarchaeota archaeon
AAAACTTGGAATCTATCATACGAGACAATGAATTGTACTCATACAGAATGTAAAGATAGAAAATTAGTTCCTGATACTGATCATTGGGTTTGCATAAAAAATAAAGGATTAATGTCCATTCTAATTGGATTTATTAGGGACATTCGTGTTGATTGGTTTAAACCAAAAACTAAAGATAAAACTCTAAACCAAGCCACCAGAGATTTCTATGATGTCATTCAATCAGCACTTAAAGTAGTTATAAATGCATCATATGGTGTATTTGGTGCTCCTCATTTTCCTTTTTATTGCCCTCCTTTAGCTGAAGCAACAACAGCTATAGGTCGTCAAGCAATAACACAAACAATTGAGAAGTGTAATGAAATTGGTGTTGATGTTATATATGGCGATACAGATTCTGTTTTCCTTAAAAATCCAACAAAAGATCAAATTAAGGAATTAATTAAATGGAGTGATAAGGAGTTAAAAATCGATCTTGGTATAGATAAAACATATAGATATTTGGCTCTTTCTGATAGAAAGAAAAACTATCTTGGCGTTTATCCTGATGGTAATGTTGATGTAAAAGGATTATTAGGTAAAAAAAGAAATACCCCACCATTTCTTAGGAATTTATTTGATGAAATTGTAAATATATTGAGTAAAGTAAAAACTGAACTAGATATAGATTCAGCTAAAGAAGAAATAGAATCAATTGTTAAAGATAATTATACAAAATTAAAGAAAAGAGAATTGGCTATAGAAGAGTTAGCGTTTAAAGTACAATTAAATAAAAATCTAGATAAGTACATTAAAACAACACCACAACACGTAAAAGCAGCAAGAATTTTAGCTAAAAAAACAGGAGCTGAAATTGGTTCTGGTGATTTAATTTCTTTTGTAAAAACAAAGGGAAGTGAAGGAGTTATGCCTGTAGAATTAGCAGATGTGGCAGAAATTGATGTGGATAAATATTTGTCACAAATGGATTCAACTTTAACACAAGTATTAGATCCTTTAGGAATATCTTTTGATAAAATTATTGGAATACGTTCGTTAGATGATTTCTTTTAGCTTCATAAGGAAGCATCCTCATCCTTTTGTCTTTTCTCATGCTGTAATTTTAATTCCAACTCTCTAAATGTTTGGGAACTTACTATTTTACCACTTTCATCTCGAAAATATGGAATTGCAATTGCAATTAATTCATCTAATCCTGTTTTTCGTCTAATTGCATTTATTTCTAATAATCGTCCATATGTTTCTGGACTAAGAACAATTACTCCTAACTCAGGTATTTCATCAGCATATTGTGTAGCACGAGATAATGCCCTAATATCTATACGATTATCAGTTACTCCCAAACTATGTAAATATTCCAAAACATCTTCTACACGTTTTTCATAAGGCCAAATTAATTGCGGTATTTTTTTACCAGCTTTGGCTAAAGTATCTGTAGTTATGCCAATTAGAACTCTTTTAGCTAATTTAAAAGCTACTTCCAATAAAAGCTTGTGTCCCCCATGTAATCTATCAAATGTTCCACCAAGGCAACCATATTCAAATTGATAGCATGTATTTTCTGTCACTTCATATCCTCACAATAGTGTAAATCTTCTGGAAAATAATACCATGTTTGATAGATGAATTAGCTTTTTAATTCCTTTGTTCATTTTCTTTAGTAAAAAAAGAGAAAAGATTTTGTCTAAAAACCTCTACTTTTCTCTGAAGCTGCACAGAATAATACTCCAAAGAATGCAATTACGCCTGAAACAAAAGATAAGATAGTTGGAATAATGGCACCCATATTACCACTAAACGGATGTGTAACCGTTACAGTTTTTGCTAATATATTTCCTATCATTTGTGGAGAAACAGTCCACCAAATGACTAAAACTAATAAAATACCTATGAAGATTCCAGCTGTAACAAAAGCTTCAGTACTACTATATCCCCATTTAGATCGAGCACCTATAGCTAATGAAATTGCCCCAACTAAACCAATAAACCAGAAAACAAGTAATGGGTAATATTTAGCAAAATGAACTATGGTTATTATTTGTAGAGTCAATGATCCACTTATTAAAATACCACCAAGTATTGCACCGGGTTTAATTCCTTTCAAATGTTTACCAGCACCAGCAACTACAAATAAAGGTGCAATTGTCATTAGTAAAGCTGAAAAAGTGGAGAAGCCTATCGCACCAAAGGTCCAGCCAACCATCCACATCACTTGCTCTTGTGGCCTTTGAAAGGTTTCAGTTAAAGCATAGAAAATCGATTCACCCTGAAAACAAGCAAAATATGCTGTTAGGGCAAAAATAGCTCCTAAACCAATTCCTGCTATTGTAAAATATTCCATTTTATCTTGTTCAAAAGCTAAACCGCCTAAAACATAGGTAACACCTGCTATAAGTCCTGCTGCCCAAATGAATAATAGCCAAAAATATCGTGAAATTTCAACTATCGTAATAACTTGCATTGCAATAGAAATCGCAATAATTAATCCACCGATTATTGAACCTGGCTTGACCATTTTAGTAATAGCTCCAATAACTGATATAATATAAAGGCAATAACAATGATAAAAGACTTTTCTTTTAATACTTTAAATTATTATTTAATGTTTATTTAAACCAATTTTCATTCCAATCACCAATCCAACCTAAACCTAAACAATAGGGACCTGTATGGGCTCCTAAAACTGGACCAACCATAAATATCTCTACTTGTTTTGGTATATTTTCTGTCTGATTTTGTATAAATTCCTTCAAGTCATTAGCTTCATCATGCATAAGAGCATGAAGAATTACAACCAAATCACTTTTTCTATTTTTAAGAATAACAGGTAAATGTTTTTTAATTAATTCAATTCCATTATCAAATCCTTTAACCTTTCCAATATTCTTTACTAAACCATCTTCTACAGCAATAATTGGCCGAAAATTGGCTATATTGGCAATTAAATGTTTAGCTATACCTATGCGTCCCCCTTTTCGAAGATAATCCAATGATTTTAGAATTGCTACTCCACGAGTATAAGGGATTAGTTCATTAATTTTATTAATTATCTCTTCTTTTGAAGCGCCTTCTTTTGCTAATTTTGCAGCTTCATAAACTAATAAACCTTCCATAATTGTTATTGTTTTGGTATCAATCACAGTGATATCTTTTTCAGGAAACATCTCAGCAACTTTGTATGCTATATTGTAACTGCCACTGATTTTACTCGAATGAGCTAAAATAATCAAAGATTCATAATTTTTAAGTGATTCATCATATACTTTGAAAATATCTCCCTGCTTTGGAACACTAGTCGTAGGAATTTCCTTTATTTTTAATAATTTTTCAAAGAACTCATCAGAAGTTATATCGATATAACTACGATAAGGTTTTTCTCGATCTTCAATCATTACTTGTGTTGGGAGGATTCCTATATCGAATTTTTCAATCCATTCTGATGGTAGATCCATAGTTGCATCTGCAATTATACGTATTTTTTGTTTTGCCATTGAGTTCTATCTCCAATATTTCACAAAGATAATAAAACTAGAAATTAAATGTTTTTGTCAAAAAAATCTTTACTTTAAATAAATGAATAAGAAAAGTCATAAATATGCTGATTTGGTAATATTAATTAGCATATAAGACCTTTTATGATACAAATCATTAAGAAAGCTTTTTTTTAGTGAAAGTAATCTTAATGATTACCTAATAAAATAAAAAGGATTATTACTCAAAAATTAGTTGGAGATAAAAAATCATGGTATTTGGAAAATTCATTAGATGGTTAGGTGGCGGTAAATCAACTCGAGATTATATTATCGATTTGAAAATGGTTAATAAACGATTAGCACGATCATCAAAGAAATTAGAGACAGATGAAGCAAAAATAATGAGAAAAACTCGTGATGCGATGCGAAAAGGTTTAATGGATCAAGCTCGCTTATATGCTTCAAATGTAGCTCGTAATCGAAAATGGGTTTATAGTTATACTAAACTTACTACAAGGATTGAGGGGATCATTTTTCGATTAGAACAAGCAGATTCTGTTCAACAACTTGCCAAAGAATTGAAAGGTATGGCTGGTGCTTTAAGAAGTGTAAATGCAAGTTTAAATGCTCCTGAAATATCTGCACTTATAGAAGATTTAGAAAATTCATTCGAAGGAATTGAAATGACAACAGATATGATGGATGAAGATTTTGAAAGCATGATGTCATTAGATGTTGATGAAACAGAAGTGGATTCAATAATGGGTGAAATAGGAACTGAAATTGGATTAGGTGCAGAAACTGGTCTACCAACTCCTGATATTCGTTCCTCTGAACTTGCAAAAGAAATTGAAGAATTGCGAAAAGAAAGAGAAACATAAAAAAAGTCGTTCAGTAAAAACTGAGCGGTTTTTCTCTATTTCTATTTAATTTAGAAAGCTTTTTCCTCAGCGCAAATATTTTTGAATTAACAATTACTTACCGTTATGAAGTAAATTATATTTTACTCTATTTATAGGGTGATTAACTTTGACAATAAATAGTGATGAAGAACCAACGAAGATATTAATTGCTGGTTTACCTGGATCTGGTTTGCAAACAATAAAATCTGTTGTTATTGATAATAACCCCCCACTTGAATTAAAGCCAATTATTCAAAAACTTGAAATTGGCAATTCTATGCGTGATTTATTGCAGCGAAGAGTATTAGCTATTCGATGCGGTGGTGATAAATCAATCCAAGATATTCTTACTCGAGATAACGACCCAATTTATACAAATGTAGAATCTTTTGTATTCATATTAGATGTTACTGATCAATCAAATTACTCCATAGCAAAATATTGGTTTGATGCCATAGTATCTCATTTACATAAATTTAGTGCTGAAGCTCGAATCTTTTTATTATTACATAAAATTGATTTATTGGCAGAGAAGAAAAACGCTTCTAATTTCATCCGTGCAACAAAAGAACTTTTCACAACAGATGGTTTAGATTTATATATTCATGAAACAAGCATTTTTGATGCAAGCGTTTTCTTAGCTTTTAGAGATGTATTAATGAAGGAAATTGATGAACAAATTTCTATAAAGCAATATTTCAATCAAATTATTGATAATTCATCATTTGAAGGAATAGCGGTTTATTCAAAAGAAGGATTAGCTATATATGAAGTTGGTTCTTTAGGTCCTGTTGTAGAAATCGCAGCAAATGTAATGTTAAGTTCAATTAGCAGAATAACTGATGAATTAGAACCAGATGATGGAATTAGCTCAACGATATTACAAATGAAAAAGCATAAATTCCTCGTTTTCAAGGCAATTGATAATGATAGTATGTTTGTTGGTTTAAGTAAGAAAAGACCAAAATTGGGACAAATGCTTATTGAAACAGAACAGATAATTGATAAAGTAAAAAAAGCCTTGTAAGTTATTAAAATAAAAATTATATTATTAAATAAAATTTTATTATGAAAAAACATAATATATGGTGAAGTATTATCCTCCACCACTTGGATTTATTTCTTCTTCAAAACCGCCCCCACCTGGAGCGACTGCTTTGTGGATTCCTATACCACCTAAAGCAATGAATGATAAGAGTAATACTGCTAGGGAAACGATTTTTGGATTTATTTTTTTAACCATTTGTTGATCTCCATATTTAATTTGAAATAAAATATACTTTTACATTTAAAAGCAAGAAATTAAAGTAAATTTTAGCACGGAAAAACAATTTTCTAATTAAAATTACAAAATCAAAAAATAATTATTGGTATATAGTTCCTATTTTGTCTTGTTTTTTAATTTGTATTTCCGGAAGATTAATTGTAACTTCTTCCATTAGATATCGTCTTATTTTACTAATAATTATATTTTCTAAATTACTTTTGCCAATAATCATAATTGGTAATTTAACTAATTGAGCTGATAAAAGTGCTTCATAAGACATCTCCCCAACGATTACTAAATCTATTTTTTTATGTCGAATAATTTCTTGAATAATTTCTTCTTTCATAATTTCGTTAATAATAATCACGTTTTTTATTGGTAGATCATTATAACCTAGATAGCTTATTTCTTGGTCTACTAATTCTTTACAAAGAAATAACAAATCCTTTAATTTTAGCTTCTTCTTACGTTCGCCAAATCTTCCATTAATTTTTATTTCTTCACCAAACTGGTTTAAAGTTGAAAGCTCGAATAAGGATTTATATTCAAATTCAAATAAATCCAATAAATAATCAAATCCACCATTTTCAGCTATTAACCATTTTTTTCCTAATGCATATAGGCTAATTTTATTTTCTAGGATGATTTTTAATATATCAAGTTGTTCTCCATCAATTTTTTGTTCTATCCCTTTTGTAAAAATAGGGGGATAAATTGATATTATTAATTTAATGTCTTCTTGAGATGCTAATGCAATAACCTTCCTAGTAATTCGTGATGAGATAAGACATTTGGGGATATTTTCTTTCTTATCAAGAATCCATTTCTCACCAATAATAAATCCATTTGTATCAAATTTGTCATTATCACACATTTTCCTTATTTTTTCTAAAGCTTCAATAATTGATTTCATTTCAATCACTTATTCCTTTAGATTTCTATACTGAAATATTTTATCTTTTTTAAGTGATTTCTTAATATTATTTAATTTTAAATTAATGAGAGTATGGTGAAAGAAATAGCATTGAACTTTTATTTAAATCCCTAAAAATGCTTAAAAAACCATATAACTATAAGGGGAAATTAATGATAAATTCAATTTGATTAAATATGATCTGGATGTAAATTCACTATGGCAAAAAATCCTTTACATGATTTTTTTCAGGCAAAAAGCATAGCTATTTTTGGTGCATCTGCCTCTATTGATAAACCTGGTTATGTTATTGCAGAAAATTTCATTAGTAATTTTGATGGGAAAACTTTTCTTATAAATCCAAAAGGCGGTGAAATTCTAGGCAATCCTGTTTATAAATCAGTCACAGAAATTGATGAAGCTATTGATGCAGCTGTTATAATCGTTCCTGCAAAATACGCTCCAGCAACTATGATAGACTGTGCCAAAAAAGGAATTAAATCCGTAACAATTATTTCAGGTGGATTTAAAGAGATAGGAGAAGAAGGAAAGAAAATTCAACAACAAATTGATGAAATTGCTGAAGAAAACAATATCCGAATTATAGGACCAAATTGCATTGGTTTATTCTATCCAAAACGTGGTATAGATATGGTCTTTTTACCGGATGAAAAATTGAAACGCCCTGGAATTGGTGGAGTCTCTATTTTAACACAAAGTGGTGCTTTTGGATCAGCTTTTCTTGATATAATGGGTTCTCTTGGTAATGGTAATTATTTATCGAAATTTGTTAGTTATGGAAATGCTTCAGATATTAATGAAGCAGATATTTTAGAATACTTTGGGGAGGATCCCGAAACTAAAATTATCCTTGCATATATTGAAGGTTTTAATGAAGGTAAACGATTCATCGAGATAGCTAGAGATGTTTCACTGAAAAAACCAATAATAGCTATTAAAGCTAATAGAAATGAAGCAGGAGCTCATGCTGTTGCTAGTCATACCGCATCTTTAGCAGCAAATGATACAGTAACAGATGCTTTATTTAGAGAAGCTGGTATAATTCGAGCATATACTTGGGATGAATTATTTGATTGTATGAATGCATTCAATAGTTCACTATTACCTGAAGGAGATAATGTTCTAATAATAACTGATGGTGGTGGTGCAGGAGTGATGGCATCAGATGCTGTAGGTGAATTAGGATTACAATTAGCTGATTTAACACAAGAGGTTCATGATAATATTAGGAATGGTTTACCAGCTGGTTTAAGGGACATCATCTCTATAGCAAATCCAATAGATTTAACTGGAAGTGCAACTGCAAAAGAATATCTATTATCATTAGAACATTCTTTAAAAGATCCAAATGTTGATTCAATTACTTATATAATTATACCAACACCACCAGCAATAAACGTTAAGGATTTAATGGAGGGATTAAAGCCTTATGCTAAAACTATAAGTAAAACAATTACTTTTTGTGCAATTGGTGGTGCAGAAGCTGTTTATATTAGGGAAGAACTCGAGCAAATGAACTTTCCATTTTATCCAACACCAGCTCGTTCTGTATATGCAATCCGTAAATTAACTGAATATGCAACATATCTAAAGTCACATGAGGAAAAATTACCTGTGATTAGAGAAATACCACAATAATGGAGGAAGTTAAATGAACGTAGATAAAAATCCATTTGAAACAGCTAAAAAAGAAAATCGCGATTTTCTACTTGAGCATGAAGCATTAAAGGTTTTTGAAAGTGTAGGCATAATATTTCCTAAAAACATTTTAGCTAAATCACAGGATGAAGCTGTAGAATTTGCTAATAAAATTGGATATCCTGTTGTAATAAAAGCCATGTCGACAAAAATTCTTCATAAATCTGATTATAATGCAGTAGCTATAGGGATAAATGATGAAGAAGAATTGAAAACTAAATACAAAGATATGGTAGATAGATTAAGTAAATATGATTTAGTAGGAATTTTGGTTGAAAAACAAGTAAAGAAAGGAACTGAGCTAATTATAGGTATGAATATTGATCCAACATTTGGACCTGTTGTAGCTTTTGGTATTGGTGGTATACTTGTTGAAGCTATTGGTGATGTAACTTTCCGATCGTGCCCAACAACCAAGAAACGTGCTTTACGAATGATAGATGAAATAAAAACACAAAAAATGCTTAACGGATTTCGTGGTTTACCTCCAGTAGATAGAGAAAAATTGGCTGATATGATCGTAAGGGTATCTGAACTTGCTATAACAATGGGAGATTACATAAAAGAAATCGATCTAAATCCAGTTATAGCAAATGAAGATGGTATTTTTGGTGTTGATGCACGAATCATTTTAAAATAATTTTACAAGAAATGGTCTTATAGACCATTCTACTTCTTTATCTTAAGGTGATTTAAAAGAATTCTTTAAATAGAGTAAATCTAGGAATTGCATATATTATCAAAAATCGGGGCAATAATGATGACAAATAATGAACTTGAAGAAATGAAACAAATTGTACTTAAATTCACTCTTGAAAATGCTGCAAAACATGATGGAGTAGCAAATGAGAAAAAAGTTATGCAAAAAATCATGGCGACTCATGCTGAATTGAGAAAAAATGCTAAGCAAATTAATAGTTTAGTTGAGATTAAGGTTGCTAAAATAAATGCATTGTCTCTTGATGAACAGATAGAAATGCTTGAAAACATAGCCCCAGAATTACTTGAAAGAAGAGGAAAAATTAAACGTACACATGAATTACCCGATTTAGAAAGAGCTGTTAAAGGAAAAGTAATTACTAGATATGCACCAGAACCAAATGGTGAAATGCATCTTGGGCATGCTTATACAGCTTTTTTTGCCTATTCATATGCTAAAAAATACGATGGTACTTTTATTTTGCGATTTGAGGATACAAATCCTAAACAAGAGCGCATTGAATTTATGGTTGCACATAAAGAAGCTCTTGATTGGTTAGGTCTTCCCCCAACAAAAGAAGTAATCGTTTCAAATGATATGCCTATATTTTATGATAAGGCTTTAGAATTAATTGAGAAAAATTATGCTTATACTTGTACATGTCCAGTTGATGAGATGAGAGAATTACGATCCCAAATGAAATCATGCTCTCATGCTAAAAAAACTCCAAAAGAAACATTGATTGATTGGAAAAAAATGATTGCAGGAGAATATAACGAGGGAGAAATTGTACTACGATTACGAGGAGATATGAAAAATCAAAATGCTGTTATGCGTGACCCTGCCATTTTTACTGTTCGAAAAGATTCACATTGTATACAAAAAAGAAAGTACAATGTTTGGCCATTATATGATTTTGCTGTAGCAGTTGAAGATAACATTTGTGGAATAACGCATGTTGGTCGAAGTGCTGAATTTGATACAAGGATAGAATTACAAAATAAAATTAGAGAATTATTAGAATTGCTTCCTCATCCAATAATATTTCATTATGCTCGATTTAATGTAATAGGAAGCCCAGCATCTAAACGAAAAATAATACCTTTAGTAGAAGAAGGTAAAGTAGATGGTTGGGATGATATACGATTAGTTACAATTAAAGGATTAAGAAAACGAGGAATTGTACCTGAAACTATTAAACAAATATCAAAAGAAGTTGGTATGACAACCCAACCAACAAATATTGATTGGAGCCTTATATCTGCAACCAATAGAAAAATAATAGATCCAATAGCCAATAGATATTTCTTTGTAGAAAATCCAATTATTTTACTAGTTGAAAATGCTCCAGAACCAAGAAAGTGTAAACTATCATTACATCCTGATGAACCAAAGAGAGGATTTAGAGAAATTATTGCAAACAATTTATTCTTAATTTCTAGTGATGATTATTCACAATTAAACATTAAAGAGGAATTCAGATTAAAAGATTTATACAATTTAAAATTAATAAAGAAAAATGTAAATTTATCCGATTTAATGAAAATCGATTCTAGTATAAAAGACCAACCAACTCAAAATTTCCTCAAGAAATTCAAAACATGTTGTATAGCTGAATATACAGGTGAAGAATTAAAACCTGGAATGAAGATTCAATGGACTGTTGCTGATCCAAAAGAAATTGTTCAAGTAGAGGTAAAAATACCTGATGTCCTATTTATTGATGAAGAATATAATGAAAATAGTATTAGAACTACTAATGGCATTGGTGAGAAAGCAATTGGTACATTGAAAGTTAATGATATTGTTCAATTTGAGAGGTTTGGTTTTATAAGAATAGATCATAAAACAAAATCAAAAATTTTTGTTAATATGGCTCATAAATAAAAATAGAAATTCACAAAATAAGAGTTAGATATGAAAACAAATGTATTAATACGAATAAGTATAATATCCTTTTAAAAGAAATTTAACAAAGAATTTGGAGAACTAGTTGGTTACGAAAAAATGGAAACATGGTTAATCCTATTCATATCATTTGTAGGACTTCTGGTTATACTCATAATTGCTCTAACTAAGAATAAAAGGAAAAAGAAACAACCACAAAAAACAGTTCAAACATATTTAAATTTTGGAGATTATATATCAGCGGGTCGAGTCTATTTACGACAAAAAAATGAGTCTGAAGCTATTGATCTTTATTTTAAAACCCCACCAGATAAAAAGCCATTATATGAATCAATGGTTGTTCAAGAATTGGGCCATCAAGGTGCACAATTATTTTGGATTAAAGCAGGGAGACGATTTGAACGTACGGATCCAGAGAAAGCTCGTGTTGCATATCTATTAGCTGGTGCATATTTTGATGCTGTTAAAATGTATATTGATAAAAATGACTCTGAAAATGCTATTGACCTTGTGTTACATATTCCAGTAAATTTTCAAGAAAGTACGGTTCGTAGATTGTCACAATATAGTTTTAATCGAGGAAAATATTCTATTTCTGCTGATTTATTAAGGGGAATAGGTTTAGTTGATGAAGCAGATGCAATAATAGCTGTTGGTGCTTATGAATATCAAGCAATTGAAAGGCCAGAAGTAGCAGCAAATTTGTATGATTCTGTTGGAAGACAAGACCTAGTAGGGGAATCACAAGAGCAAAGAGGTGAAAGAGCACTAGCAGAAGGACGTATTCAAGAAGCTAAAATAGCTTTTGAAGAAGCCGTTAAAGCATATGATGAATCAAACCAACCAAAAGATGCACTACGAGTTGAAGAATTTTTGAAGAAATTTGATTTGTTGGATAAGTTTAGAGAATATGCATCTAATGGAAATGTTGACGCAGCAGAAGACATGATTGATGAAATATCAAACCATTTTCCACGAATTTCAATATCAGATTTATATGCTGAAATAGCTATAGTTCTAGAAAGAAGTGGTAGACCATCAGAAGCAGTAACTTATTACGATAAAGCAGCAGATTCTACACATAATCCACTAAAAAGACAGGGATATGTAAATGCTTTAAGACGAATTGGTTCACAGATAGCAAGCCAAATGTCAAAAGGAGAAAAAATTGCTGAACAAGATCTTAATGAAAAATGCATTGTTTGTCGACGATTAATTAAAAAAGGAGAGAACTATGTTACTTGTCCTAATTGCC
>JAEOUJ010000035.1 GCA_016839405.1 Candidatus Gerdarchaeota archaeon
GTACAGTTAAATCAATGCCATTTACTTGAACCTGTTTCTTTAAATCAATTGCATCTTCAATAATTTGGCTGAAATCACCCAACCAAAGTGCTGATACTTCTTTTTCAAAAAGATCTTTCTTGGACATTTAATCAAACTCCTTACAGATAAATTACTTTTTGAAATAAAAATTTGATGATGGTGAGAATTAATTAATAAAGCAATTTTTTTAATGATTTTTTCAGAAAATTACTAATAAAAGTATTATTTATGGTTATGTTAATAGGTTTGATATATTATGTCTGAAGAAAAAAAAGAGGAAATAAAATTCATAAAAATCGAGGATTTGAAAGCTGTTGTTCAACCTGGTATTAATATTAGAGCTCGTGTAGTTAGTAAGGGTGAACCACGCACAGTAAATACTAAATATGGTAAATCCCGTGTTTGTGATGTTAAAATTGGTGATAACACTGGTACAGTAACTTTTAGTGTTTGGGGTAGTAAAATAAATGAAGTTAATTTTGGCGATTTATTAGAAATTACTAATGGTTTCTGTCGTGAATGGCAAGGTTATCCTCAACTATCTTTAGGTCGAGAAGGTGAAATGAAGATAATCGAAGATAATGCTTTTCCTGATGCGAAAACTATTCTTAATAAATTCCTAGAAGAAAGCATTGAAGAATAAAAACAGAAAATCATTTTATAAATCTTTTAGAAATTTATTCAGTAATTTTTAATGTAAAATAAACTTTGGATAGAGTCATTATAGATCAATTAGATAGAAGTTTTATATAATAATTTTTGAATTATAATCAAAATCTGGATAGATAAGTTAATTTTATAAAAATTCAAGATATTTATTTTAATTACATAAAATAACTATTTCCAATTTTATTGAGGTATTTTAATGCAAAATGTATCTATTGTAACTGATGGTAGTTGTGATTTGCCTTCAGATTTAATTAAAGAGTATAATATTCATGTTGCTCCTTTAAAAGTGATTTTTGGAACAAGGATTTACAATTTATATGGTGATTCTGGTGATATCACTAAGGAAGAATTCTATAATAAATTGAAAACATCTGATGAAATGCCTTCTACTAGTGTTCCAACCCCAAATGATTTTAGAAAAGCATTTGAAAGTGCCTTAAGGGATGCTAAATCAGTTATAGCTCCATTTATTTCTAAAGAGTTATCTGGTACATACCAAAGTGCATTACGAATTGCTGAATTGTTTGAAGGTGAGGATATAACTCTTGTTGATACTAAATCTGCTGCAAGTTCATTGGGATTACTAGTTTTACATGCAGCTAAAATGGCTAAAAAAGGGGCATCTAAGAAACAAATTTTGGATGAATTATATAAACTCATTCCACAAGCAAGAATCGTGCTTGTTATGGACACTCTAGAATATCTTCATAAAGGCGGAAGAATTGGGCCTGCAAAGAAATTTGTAGGTCAAACATTAAAAATCAAACCAATTCTCCTTCTTGATGATGGAGAAATTAAGACTGGTGGTACCATTCGTGGTCGTGATGAAGTTATAAAACGTGTTAAATATATGGCACCATTTGTAGTAAAAAATGCTATTACAGAAAATATTTTCATTTGGCATTCAAGAGACATAGAGACTGCAAAAGAAATCTTAGAAATAATGGAAGATGTTAATGAGAAAGGATTAGAGATTCGAATTCAAGAAGCAGGTCCAATTGTCGGTACTCATGTAGGACCAAAATCTCTTGGTTTTACTTACATAGGGAATTACAATAATGATTGGTTGATGAAAAAGAAATAAATCATACACATTCTTGGAATTAAAGCTATCTTAAATGTATAATTTTGGGATAATAAATATCTTTCATGTTTAATACAATTAAATTATGGATTGAATGAAAATGGAATTAAGCCAAATAATTTCCTTTCTGGAAGATAATACTGATCAAAATTCAATTGAAGGAATGGCAAAAGTAGGTATCACACCTGATAAAGCATATGGAATCAGAATTCCAGTATTAAGTAAACTAGCTATGAGTATAGGTAAAAACCATAAACTAGCTGTAGAGCTTTGGAAAATTGACACCCGAGAAACTCGGATTTTGGCTTGTATGATTGAAAATCCAAAAACAGTTAAGAAATCTCAAATTGATAGTTGGGTTAAGGATTTTGATTATTGGGAAATCTGTGATCAATGCATTATGAAGCTAATTGAAAAGACCTCGTTTGCCCACAAAAAAATCCATGATTGGGTAAATTCAAATATAGAATATGTAAAGCGAGCTGGTTTTGTTCTTGCTGCTCGATTAGCTGTATGTGATAAACAAGCCAAGGATGATGTTTTTATTAAGTATCTACATTTGGCAATTGATGGTTCAACTGATAACAGAAAATCTGTAAAACTTGCTGTAAATTGGGCTATAAGACAAATCGGAAAACGTAATAAAGCACTCAATATTGAAGCAATAAAAATCGCTGAGAAGATATTATCTATTGATTCAAAATCTGCTCAATGGATTGCTAAAGATGCATTAAAAGAACTAAAGAGTATAAAAGAAAGGGATTAGAAATAATTATAAAACTATGAAAATTCTTAATATCACTAGTTAAATAATCAATCCTTGATTTTTATGTATAAATTCAAGTTTAAGGGTTCATATTTTGATATTGGATTGAACAACGGGAAACATCTCATTACTCAAAAAGAACATGGTTTCCCACCAAAATTTTCACAAGAAAATCTAGACATATCAAAGGCTTATGAAAAAGAAGTAAAAGATTATTGTCCAGAAATACTTGATGAATTCAAAGGAATGGCTGAAGGCTGTGATGTTGATTATCAAACTCTTATAGCATTTGAATGTACTCCATATAGATTGAAGCCACAATGTTTAGTATTTGGAATAACAGGTGAATATACCAAATCTGGGAACTCACTTCTTATTCGAAATCACGAATGGGAAGAGGAGGAAGCAAAAAATTTAGCTATTTGCACAATACATCCAAAAGGTAAACTTGCTAGTTATGGTTTTACATATCATTGGCCTCTAGCATCTCGATATGGTGGGACAAATGAAGCAGGATTAACTTTATCAGGGGCATCAACAAACTTCACAAATGCAGGTCCCGGGGTTATAATGAATATTGCAATGCGATGGATTTTGGATAATTTTAAAACAACTGAAGAAGCAGTTGAATTTATAAAAGAGATTCCAAAAGTTTGGGGAACAAATTACATAATAATAGATAAAAACGGTACACTAGCTAAAATAGAAGCACACAGAGAGAAAACACTTGTTGTGTATCCAGAAAATGGTTATGCTATGGTTTCATTAGTTTTTGAAGATCCTGAAATGAGAAAATTTACTCCTAATGAACCACAAGAAATGATTGATTTATTTGAAACAAGAAAGAATTTTCTAGATTCATGGACAACAGAAAACAAAGGTATAATAACAGAAGATATGATCATAAATATTCTACAGAATTGTGATAATAAATTGCATGCTCACAATTATAACGAAGATAGATCAAAAGGTAAAAGCTGGACTTGTTGGTCTTGGATTGCTTCACCAAAACTTGATGATGTATTAATTAGTACAGGTGCTCCATGTAAGAATGATTACAAAACACACAAGATAAATTATTCATTCGATTAGAGAAAGATAATTCTAAAGCAGCTCAATGGATAGCAAAAAATACCTTAAAAGAATTAACAAGTGATGCAATTCAAAGTAGATTATGAATGAAAACATGTTTTATTTTAAAAGATCCAAGGATTTCGCATAATAATAAGCCAACATTGTTGTACCTTGAATAATTTCTCCTTTTTTCACTAAATCATCAACTTCTTCAATGGTAAATTCTTTTACTTGTTCTATTTCATCTGTATCAAAAGGGGATTCTGAACATTCTACTTTTGCAATAAAAAGGAAACCAACTGAATTATTATTACCAATTGGGTAACAATTTATTAATGGATTAATATTAATCACACGATATCCAGTTTCTTCCATTACTTCTCTGATTGCAGCTTCTTTTGGAGTTTCTCCCGAATCAATAAATCCACTACTCATCTCCCAACTTGATTTTTGCCAAGGATATCGATATTGTTTTACTAAGATTATTTTTTTGTTATTTGTTAAACAAAGGGTTCCACTGAAATTATTTGATTCAACTACCGCATATTCACCTATTTTTCCATTTGGAAAACGTACTAAATCATTCCGAAGAGTTATAAATTGGTTACTAAAGATTATACGCTCTTCTATCTGTTTAAACTCATATTTTGAATTTGATTTATTCATATAGGAAACCTCTTTGGTATAATTATAAATCTTGATTAATTGATATCCTCTAATCTATTAAAAGTAACTAGAGGTCAAACAACTAAATAATTCAGATCTTGAAATCCACAAAAGGTTTTTTATTTACTGTTAAATGATAAATTACTTGCGCGAACGATGACCGCTCTGGCCCTTCTGATAGCCAGATGATGAAGATTTTGAGTGGATATGTTCGCGTAAATTTGTTTGCACCTTTGGTCTAGTCTGGTAGGACTCGACCCTCCCAA
>JAEOUJ010000036.1 GCA_016839405.1 Candidatus Gerdarchaeota archaeon
ACACCTACAACATTACCACTTATTTTTAAACCCTTATTTGTAAGATTTTTAATTAAAGGTCTAACTTTTAACTGATTTATTTTTCCGTAATAATTATCTAGATAAGTTATATTTTCTAATTCCCTTCTTGGGATGAGAATTTTTGATTTAATAGTGATAGAATTATAAATCTTGTCTAAAATAGATTCAATCTGATTTGTAATGTCAGCTTTGTTAATTAAAATGCCAATTTGCTTAAATTTTTGTGACATACGAATAGCTAAGCTAAGAGATAACTCAGCACTTAATTGTTGTTCTAAAGCTCTTGGTTCTAAACCAACACCTCTAGCTATTTTTATTCCAGCATCACTACCTTGAGTTATCCATCGTCGTATTGGACTTGTACTAGATCCAATTTTAAATTTACCAGCTATATATGTTACATATACATAAGCAGAAGTTTTCCAACAATGAACTTTTGCTTTCTCACTTGAAGGATGGCAAAAATCTCCAATGCAATAAGATCGGCAAATATAAAATTCATTTAAAGAACATGTTTGACATTGAACTTTATTTAAAGGGATCATTTCAGCAGTTGGACAAGGAACATGTTCACCATCATCATTTGTGAAACCAACACAGAATTTAGGTTCATTTGCTGAGACTTGTATTGCTAATGGAGTATCTACTTTTAACTCTAAAATTTCAGGCGTTAATCTTTCTTTTGTAATATATGCTATGTAGGGAATTGTCTCTGGTTTAATTTTCCAACCTGCATTAATGATATATATTTTCAAATTAATTCTATCCGATTATTCTATCCATAAACAATAAACGTTTATTTAAAATAATTGTTCTAACTAGTTTATAGATAATAAGTCAATAATAATCCTATTTGTGATGAAGATGAATGAGATAAAGATATTTTGCCATGGGGATTGTGACGGATTAACGGCTGGAGCTATTACGCTTGCAGCGTTTCCCGGTTCAAATATTTGGATAACAAATCCAATTAGGTTGGATAATGATTTAAAACAAATAAAGAAAAAAATTAGTAAAATAATCATTACAGATATTGCTCTAAATGAGCGTGATTATAATGAAGCTTTTACTGAAATGAATCGATTAAGAAAATTAGGAGTAGAGATAATTTACATCGATCATCATCCACTTCCTGAGGGGATAAAAAAAGATGATATTCCAGCTACAAAAGTTATTCACCGTACTGATGGATGTACAGCAGAATTAGTTTATTTAGAGTTCAAAGATAATTTACAATGGGAACACAAATTTTTAGCAGCAATTGGGGCTTATGGAGATTATGAAATGAATACAATATTTGCCCAAGATGTCATGAATGATTACGATCATAGAAGTATAGCATTTCAAGCAGCAATTATTGTACAAGCACTTGGAGAAATTCCAATTGGGGATGATACTTTAATAAAAAAGAGTATAATAGAACGATTAGCTTTAGGTGTACTACCAAGTGAATTAAATTTTCTTGTTGATAAAGCATTAAGAGGAAGCCAAGTTGAGAAATCAGTTAGAATTTATGTTCATGAAAATGCTAAACATAAAAAGAATATTGGTTATATTTTAGATATCCCTACAGGTGGAGGATTTGTAGGTAAAGGAGCTTTATTTGCAGCAACAGCAACAGATATGCCTATAGGAATTTGTGGGAATTCTATAGGAAATAAAATCTCTATGTCAATTAGAAGGAGAGATAATCGTTTAGATCTAAATAAAATAACTAGAAAGATTGCCAATGAAATTGGTGGAAGTGGTGGGGGGCACCCTTCTGCTTCAGGAGCAACTATTAGTAGATCAAAATGGAATAAATTCCTTGATTTACTGGATTTTGAAGTACAAAAATATCTCTAAGTTTAGAAGGTGATGATATAGTGATTACTTTAACAAATTCTCTTAAAGAAGCAAAAGATTGTTTTCTGAATTGGTTGGAAGAGAAATTTGGTAATGAATTACTAATAGGAAAGAAAATATTTCTAAAACCTAATATGGGATATCCAAAAACATCACCATATACAACTTCTCTAAAAATTATAAAAATAGTAGTTGATACACTCAATAAATTTAAAGCTCAAGAAATAATAATAGGAGAAGGATCAACAAGTGCGTATACAGCAAAAGAAATATTCAAAGAAATTGGATTATATAAAGCTTTGAAAGGTTATAAGGTGACATTTGTTGATCTCAATGAATTAGAATCAATAGAAGTGAAATTAGGAAATAATTCTATTCATTATTTACCAGCTTTTCTAAAGGAAATTGATCTAAGAATTTCTATTCCAGTGATTAAATTTTATGATGATGAGCAAGGTGAAACATTTCTATCAAATACAATAAAGAATTTTTTTGGATTGCCACCTAAGATAAAATATAAAAAATCGTCTGATTCTTATAAACGAGATGATTTACATCATGATTTACATAAATCAGTTGCAGAAATATTTCAAGCTGTAGAGCAGTATTCACCTTTTGATTTTTATATTTGTGATGGCTTGAAAATACTCTATGGCGAAGCTGAGAAAGGTGAACCTTTCAAATGGGGAAAAATCATTCTCGCTGATAATGCTATAGAAGCAGATTTGAAAGTCTTAGAGCTATTAAAAAAACCATTACCTAGATATCTAAAATTAATAATGGAAAAAGAAAAAAAGTAGCTAGCTAGAATAGATATATTTATCCAGCAGTTATTGATAAGAGATGAGGTCCTGAACCATCAGTTCCCGGATCTGTAAATGAGATGTAGCGGATATATTTGTATACATCTAATCCAAAAGTTGCTGTATGAGAATGTATCTTTTCATATGGCCAATCAATTTGGGTACCAAGATCAATCTCTAATATTTTCCCATATGGAACACTAACGCATTCGGAACTATGTGTTGGGGAAGTGTCAGTATTGGAATCATACCACCAATCATCAATATAATCGTGACCTAATTCCCATGTAGAAGTTGAACTATCAGTATAAGTAACTGTTAATGTTAAAGCCGTAGCACCATTTGGAAATTCATCGCCCCATGAACCAGCAAAACCGAGAATATACAATTTATTAGCTCTGAAAGGATTTGATGTCCTATCAATTTGTTGAAATGTCGGTTGAGAAGTAAGATTTCCATTATTAGCATGAAATATTACGATTTTTCCAGTTGTAAAGAATTTCACATAATTAGTTTCTTCAGGAACAGGCAACCAAATAAATTGATTCTCTAATAAAGGTCCGTGTTCTGGTCCTCCAGTAGTCCGATAATTATTTGAAACCCAACCAGGAACATCAATTGATCCAACAAATCCCTCAGCTTGTAAATCCATAGTTCGATAATCATCTATTAAATCGGAGAAATCTACCTGATCATTTAATAAAACCCAATCACTATAATATGGAGTTGCAGAAGCTGAATGAATTATTTCTAATCTGTAAAAAGTTTCTTCATTAATAGTTAATTCAATTTGATCTGATCCATTAATTGATTCCTCTCGGAAATTGGAAGGTTGCAAAACATTCCCACTAACTCTTAAAAATTCCCAACCTTCATGCTTAACCCAATAATTTGAATCACCTAATAATCCCTTTGGAGTTGTCCAGATAATTATTTCAAATATTTCTACAGATTTTGTGCCAGTATTTGAAAGAAAAAGATTAATGAAATCATATCTAGAATCTTTATTTGTATCTTTAATATCATAAATTGCAGCAAAAATGTTCGTTCTATTCATAAAAGGTATAATGATAAAATAAACAATTGAAACTGAAACAACAGTTAATGCTATTAATAATATTGCTGAAATAATTGGACTAACAGCTTTTCTTCTTCTTATTAATCTCTTTAGTGTTTTTAGCATTGGGGCTTTCCACCGATTATAATAAAGTAATATTTAATCAAACAATTAAATTTTATCTAGACATGATATAATTATTGCATCTCAAATATATGCTTTCGTATTGATGTATAACTTTGTAATTTGAGGAAATAAAAAAAGTAATCTAGTATTACTACTAGATTTATTATTTATTCTATCTAAAGGTTAGTGCTAATAAATGAGGTCCTGATTCATCATCACCAGGATCTTCAAATATAATTGATTTTAGATATTTGTAGAAATCAAAATAGAAACGAGTTGTATGGGTGTGTATGTGAGAATGAGGTGTATCAGTTTGTGTACCAAGATCAATTTCAGTGATAAATCCAGGATATTTATCAGATAGACAACCATTATAAATTGGGCCATCTGGTGGGGGATAGTTATTAACAGCATACCACCAATCATCAATATAAGAATGATTTAGTAAATAGCTATCTTCACTGTTGTCAGTATAAACGAAAGTTATTTTTAGAGCCCAATCTCCTAAAACAAACCTATCGCCCCAAGAACCTGCTAATCCTAGAACAAAGAATTTTTGTGCTCTTATTGGATTTGCGCTTAAATCGAAATTCTGGATTAATGGCTGTTCAGTTAAATTACCATTAAAAGAATGAAAAACAACAATTTTAGAACCAATATAGAATGGGATAAGTTCGCCTTCATCTAATACTGGCAAATAATTATAATCATCTTCTTCTAGTTGATAATCTCCATCAGGATTTGTTAAATAATTGTTTGCAGCTCTACTAGGATCATCAATAGTACCATCAAATCCCCAAGCAGTTAAATTAAAATTATCAAAAGTGACCAATAAATCACTTAAATCAGCGAA
>JAEOUJ010000305.1 GCA_016839405.1 Candidatus Gerdarchaeota archaeon
CGAATTCTACCAACAGTGTTAAGCAACCTTATCTGGATTGCTACAGAATTACAGGACCTTACAAAAGCCCAATACTACCTAGACCGATTAAAGGAAATTAGTGAAGAAACTGGTTTTCCACATATAACCAGAAGATATCGCTATGCTTCTATCTGGATTCTGAAAACAAAAGGAACTATCAGTGATTTAGGACAAGCAGTTACCTTATTAGAAGAATTCTTGTCTGAGAAAGATTTGCCTACTTGGTGGCGATTAGAAGCTTTATACGTTTTTTTAGAAATCCGAATAAAGGAATTGCACCTTTCTGCAACTGAGAAAGCATTAAAAGAAGTTCAGAAACGAATACATCATTTAGAAGTTGAAGCAGAAGAGCAAAAAGCTCAATGGTTTCTTGCGAACATCTATCGGTTACACTCACAACTTGCTTTGGTGGAATTAGATGCTGATAAAGCAATCGAATATTTGGATAATGCTCAAGCAATTGCTGATGAAATAGAAATAGAACTTCTGAAGATAAAGATTCAGGAAGATCGAGAGAAAATTAAACAACAATTAAATATGTTAGAAAAACTACAGAAGCAGCAAGTCCCTCTCATAGAAAAAATGAAACTTGTCTCTTTGGAAAATACTGTTAAGAATATTACAAAAGAAACTTTAATAGAAGAACGTGATGATAAAACAGGAAAATTCATCGAGTACCGCAAACTCTTCGCACTAAAGATATGATTCTTTCTTATTTAACAAAATTAGCGGATATTAATAAATAAAAAGTAAAAATCATGAAAAATGTTAAATTCTATTTATTAAATTATAATTTAGGGGATTTTGAATGTGGGAGTTAAAAAATCAAAAATATTTTTCGTTTTGATTACACTAGTTGCATTTATGTCTCTGCAAATAATTGGTATGGATGCAATGAGTGCAGATATTTCATTAGTTGATGAGGAAAAAGGAACTCAAGTTGATTATTCTATAATTGGACAATATGATGATAATTATGGATTACCAAATGAGATCATTTTCCAAGATAATACTGCTTTTATCGCTAGTAATGATGGCCTCTTAATTATTGATGTATCAGATGCCAATTCACCAGAATTATTAGGCTTTTATAATAGCTTGGGAGTTGTTAATGATGTTGTGCTTAATGATGGATTTGCCTTTCTAGCAACATCAAATATCGGTATTGAAGTAATTAATATAACAGATCTATCAACACCATTTCAACAGTATTTTTGTTCTATAAATGAGAATTTACAAGCTATATATATTGAACAGAATCTTGCATATCTTGCTTGTGAAACAGTTGATTTGATAATTGTAAATATTGCTGATTTATCAAATATGTATAAATTAGGAACTTTTGATGATCCAGTAGATAATCCCTTTGATCCATTTTTGGGTATAAATGGCAGAGCTCAAGATGTTTTTGTTCGAGACAATGTTGCAATTGTTGCTGATGGTGAAGATGGATTAAATATTATTGATGTGCTTGATCCAAATAATCCTATATTGATAACAAAATCAGGGAATTCTTCAAATACTTATGATTTTCAAATTGTTGATAATTTTCTTTATGCAACTAGATATGAAAAGGGATTCTCAATATTTAACATAAGTGATGTAACTTCACCAAATTGTACAAGTACCTATTACTATGATGCTCATTATAATTATCCAACAGATCTATTTGTAGTGGAGGATATTGTTTACATAGCTCATAAAGGACGCAATTACACCATTATAGATGATGCAATAGGTGGATTAGAAATGGTGAATATAACAAATCCATTCAATCCAGTACACATAGATAAAATTTTCCTCTACAAAAACATACTTTTGGTAAGTGTTTACAATGGTGTTGCTTATCTATACGAAGAAGATAAAAGTATTATAATTGTTGATGTCGAGAATGTTGGTTATCCATTATTAGCTAAATACAAATTAGGAGCAGAATCAAAAGGTCTTGTAGTGAAAAATAAACATGTTTTTGTTCATGAATTTAGAAATGGATTTGAAATTATTGATGTAAGTAATCCAAGTAATCCCGTTGAAATTGCACAATTGGAATCATATTATTATTATAAACGATTAGCAATTTCAGAAGATTATCTTTTTGCCAAAGTCTACAATCCTCAAATGATTATTAATTTTAATTTACTCTCGATAGACATTCAAGATGTATACAATCCAACAATTGAGGAAAAACATGACGATGTGACAGTTGGTTATATTCAAGCAACTTCTTCAGAATTTTATACTTGTACTAATACTTTCCGAGCTTATGAAATAGAATCGCCATATAATTTGAACCTAGTAGATGAATTATCAATTTATGGACCATTTGTTGTTTTAAAGGATGAAATTATTATGATGACAATAAGTGGTAATTTAACTATTATTGATATTTCAAATTCAAGTAATTTACAAACACAAGTTTTAGATTCATATGAAATACCAATAAGTCAATGGCGGGAAATTGCTTATGATAATAATATAGTAGCATTTTTACACCGGGATTTAATGCTAATAGACATTTCAGATAGGAGTAAACCATCTTTAGTATATACAATATTGAATGATGTTGTTGAGTTTCAAGATATAATGATTTATCAAAATTATCTATTTGGTTTGGCAACAACTACAGGTCATTACTTTGATATCTTTATTTATGATATAACCGATCCAAGTAATCCGATACAAGTATTAACTATAGATTCTAATGATTATCAAGACTTCTACTTTGATGGCAACTACTTATATGCTACTGCTGGATTTAATGGTTTACAAGTGATAAAAATCAATGGTTTAGTGTTTCAAACATCAAAAATTGATATTAATATCACATTTACAATTTTATCCTTTGGATCTATATTCTTAATCATTATTAGCTTCATTCGTATCAGAAAATCTAAGAAAAGGTAATTATTTACCTTTTCAAACACTTTTTTGCTTAGTAATTAATTTAAATTAATCTAATATTCAAAGCTTATTTAGCTCTAAAAAATAATGAAGTTAAATGTATGTAACTAGCGGAAGTGGACGGACTCAAACCGCCGATCTCCCACAAAAATTAAAATAAATTATAGTTTGAAGACAAAGGGGATAACAGATGAGTTCTGTAGAGGAACGATTAAATGAGCTTATCAAAGCATTAGAAGATGAAAGAGCAGCTGATGCTGCTGCTTGGGCTTTAGGGGAAATAGGTATTACAA
>JAEOUJ010000306.1 GCA_016839405.1 Candidatus Gerdarchaeota archaeon
GTGGCTTTCGTTGTATCATCAATAAACTCAAAAAAGTAAACCATAAAAATCTGGATGATAGATGTATCACCAGCGTCAATGTATAATGCTCTTGTATTTAGATTTTCATTTCCAAATGCAGTCTCATTATAATATTCAACCAAAGTAAGTACATCAACGTGAAATGAACCCCGGATATTTGAAACATTTAACATTGAATTATAGGTTAATGTTAGTGTTCCACTTGCAGCAATTATGCTACCAGTCGTTTGAGTAATTTCATATATGGATTTTTGACCAACAAAAGGGAATTGATCTTCACTTTGAGAATGAATATAGGTAATATTAGTAAATTTTGAACGATAAAAACACATAGAAACTAAAAGTAAAATAATAATCCTAAGTATAATTTTCTTATAAGATACCACGCTTTTAGTTCTAGTAGTCATTTATAATTCACTCATCATATAGATATAAATTCTGAGATTATTAATTTTTCAGCAGAATTGAAAATGGCTCTATCAATTCTATGCTAAGCTCTAAAAAAGATTTTAACTTAATAATACAAACTATTAATGATTGTAAACCGAGGAAAGCAAATGGATCCGCTAATAAAAGTTGATGGATTAACAAAAATATTTGGCACATACCTTTCTAGGGCAAGAGTAACATCACTTAGAGATATAACCTTTAGTGTTAAAAAAGGTGAGAGAGTATGCCTATTTGGGCCAAATGGTGCAGGAAAATCAACAATTATGAAATCATTGATGGGATTAGTTAATCCTACTAGAGGATCTATATTAATTAATGGTATAGATGTAAGAAAAAATCCAATAGCTATCAAAAAAATGATTGGCTATTTACCTTCTGATTTGACTTTTTATCCAGAAATACCTTGTAAAGATACCCTTTTTCATTTAGCTCTTCTTAGAGGTTTAACATGGAATGAAGCCAAAATAGAAGCTAATAAACTTCTTGAATTAGTTGATTTATCAAAATGGTGGGATTTGCCACCAAAACTAATGTCTTCTGGCATGAAACAAAGATTTAGTTTAGCATTAGCTATAGCAGGTGATCCTGAAATAATTTTGTTTGATGAACCTATCGCTTTTATAGATGTTCAAGGAAAAATGAAAATCTATCAATTAGTTCATGATTATGTAAACAAATCAGAAAAAACCGTTATAATGTCAACCCATAATATACAAGATGCATTGATAATGAGTGATAGGTTAATTGTAATAGATAAAGGGCAAATAATACTAGATGGACCAATAACTAAGGTGATCAAAGAGAAATGTCGATTAATGGAGATTATTCTTTCTGAAGAAAAGCCTTCAGAGAAGGAAATTAAACGAGTTATTGGAGATGAAGATTATGAAATTTCAGGTAGAAAAATTTTGGTAAGATCAGATAATGCTCTTCAAATAAGTACTATAATAGTAAATAAGCTTCAAGAAAATAAAATTCCAGTATTTTCATTCAGACCATTTGTAGAACAAAGGAGAAAGAAGCAAGATAATAGCATGGAGGATAATAAATGAACACTACTAACGAATCAAACAAGCAAAAAATAACTTCCTTCATTAATAACCTAGAAAAAGAAACTAGATACTCATTAATTATTTATGGGATATATTTTCTTTTCATAATTATTGTTTTCATATTAACTAGTTTTGTTCCTTTAGCAAAAATAGAGTCAACTAATTATATAATACATATTCATTTTAATACCGTATGGACAACGATTAGGATTGGAATCGGTGAAATTGCTTCTGGAAAATTATCTCCATTAAGCGGTTTTTCTTTTTTGATCTATCCTTTTATTTTAATTGCTATTATAGGAAATGTGATAACACAAGTTGTATTAATTCCTAAAGAAGTAATAAGCAATAAACCAAGATACTTAAGAGTTATTTACAAAATTTTTAGTTTCATATATTTTCTAACTTCACTTTTGGGATTTTTTGGTCTAATGTTCTTCTTAAACTATACAAGTTTTTTCGGAGAAAAATCGAAGATTACAATTTTATTTTTTATTTTACTTTTTATTTTTGTAATTAATACAATATTAGGATTCTTCATTTTTTATGAATCTCTTAGTATTGATTTATCTGAAAAAATCAAAGGTCGTAAAAATTCAAATGTATTAAATATTATTCGATTTGAATCTAAAAGAGTAATTTTCTCACTAAAATTCTTTATTGCACTATCTTTAATTCTTCTGCCAGCTATAATCTATTTAAATTCAATTGCACAAGATTATGAAGCTTTATTGTTAGATTATGGGCATGAGTCATTTAAATCATTTTCAGCTGCTGGATTTGTAATAATTGCACAATTTCTTTTACAAATGATTGCTATAATGCTAACTTTGGATTCATTTGGGGAAGCAGCTAAGGAAAGTAAAAAAAGATATTTCTCATTACCTATTTATCGAATAGATATTTATTTTTCTCATGTAGTTAATATGGTAATTGGATTGGTTATAACGAGTACATTAGCGATATTTGTATATGATTTGATTTTGTGGATATGGACAAGTATTTCCTTATCATTTGTTTTAATTTTAAAATGCCTATTCTTGGTTTTAATAGGATCTTTTCTTGCAGTTTCAATCACTACTTTCTTTATTTTAATTGCACAAATATTTAATTTTTCAAGTTCTATAGCGATAATTCCTACATTATTTTTATTCTACATAATCCCTTTCCTAGTAAATTTCATATCCCAATTTGTTTATGGATTGCCAGAAGCTAATAAATGGACATATATGTATCAATTAGCTATTGCAACAGATTTCTTTATTGAACCGCGAAACGGTCTGCAAGAAATTGTGGAGCCTATTTCTGAAAGAAATGCTTGGTTGGCTATAATAATATCAATTTCTGGAACGCAAACAATCTCAGGAATTTTATTTACACAAAGTGAAAATTGAAGAGATAAGGAAGTTAGTTATATTTTAGGTTTTATAAATTCCTTATCCATTAATAGTTGGGTTAAATCTCGAGAATATTTGATGCGTTCTTCTGTTAATTTATAAAGTTCGTCTCTTTCCATAATTATTCTAGCTAAGCCTTGTTCAATTGCTTTCATACCAACTGCTGTAGCTTCAATAGGATAAACTTCCCATTGATCCATTTTAGGAGTAATATAATCCTCTTTCAAACCTTTCTGAACTGCAATATCTACAAGTGCATTTGCTGCTGCAACGCACATTTCATCAGTTATTGTTTTAGCTTGTACATCTAAAGCTCCTCGGAAAATTGCTGGAAATCCAAGACTATTGTTAATTTGATTAGTAAAATCACTTCGACCTGTACCAATAATTTTTGCACCCGCTTCTTTAGCATCCCAAGGCCAAATTTCTGGCAAAGGATTTGCACATGCAAAAACTATTGAATCTTTTGCCATACTAGAAACCCACTCTTTCTTTATTGTATTTGGAACTGGTTTTGCTGCTGAAATCATTACATCAGCATCTTTTGCAGCATCTCCAAAATCACCTGTTAATCCTTCTCCATTTGTTCTTTGAGATAAATCATATTTGAATTCATCATAATCTTTGTTCTTAATTATATCAGCTCTATCTTTTGTAATTATACCTTTAGAATCACACATTACAATGTCTTTAATTTTAACACCTGCCGCCTCTAAAAGATAGGCAGTTCGGGTATTAGCTGCACCAACACCCAACATAGCAATTTTTACTTGATCTAACTCTTTACCAACAAATTTTAATGCACCAATAACACCAGCTAATACAACAGTCGCTGTTCCTTGAGCATCATCATGAAAAACTGGGATTGTAATTTCTGGATCCTTTCGTAAGGTTTCAAGAATATGATAACATTTTGGTTTAGAGATATCTTCTAGGTTAATACCACCATAAGAAGGTTGAATTAGTTTTACTGTTTGAATAATATCTTCTGATTCCTTCGTATCTAAGCAAATAGGAATAGCATCAACTCCCCCAAGATATTTGAAGAGCAAGCATTTGCCTTCCATGACTGGCATTGCTGCTTCTGCACCAATATTTCCAAGACCTAAAACTCTTGTACCATCTGATACTACTGCAATCATGTTTGCTTTATTAGTGTGTTTGTATACCTCTTCTTTGTCTTTCTTTATTGCTAAACAAGGTGCTGCAACTCCTGGAGTGTACCAAACACTAAAAGCATCAAATCCCCAAATAGCTGCCTTAGGAATAGTCTGCATTTTACCTTGATAATAGGGGTGAAGTTTCATAGCTTCTTTAGCTGGTTTTTCTGCTTTCTTCAATAATTCTTCTTTAGTTACTTTTTTTTCAGTCAATTTAAAAAACAACTCGCAATAGAGTAATTACTCATTAATGAGTAGTAAATATTTTATAATGCTTTAAAATTTTGTTAATGAGCAAAATAAAACATCAATTTAATAACAATTAAAGTAATATTATCAAAAAAAGAGAAATGCTTAAAATTAAGTAACAAACATTTTGAATAATAACTAGGAATCTGTCGAGGTAGCCTAGACACACAAAACATGTGTGGGGTAACCTGGTTTCGGATGACCTTGTCGGTTATGCGCCAGAATGGGCGCCTGACTCATAATCAGATCAATGAACTATTAGGGCCAGATTTGATGGGTCATCAGGAGGTCGTGGGATCAAAGCCCACCCTCGACACCAATTATTTCTTCTTATAAAGATAAACTAAATCCTTTTCAAGAAAATTCCAATGTATATTAAGTAATTCTAACTGTTTTGCTAATGAAAATTTCCTAGAAATTATCAATTCTACCTTTTCTTTTGGTTCACACCATTGGTTTATATGTTTAAAAATTATAACTACTATTCCTGTTGATTTTATTATTCTAGCGATTTCTGAAAATAAGTTTTCAATTGCTTTAAGGCTTCTCTTATGATGAAGAATAACCCCTATCATATCAACAAGTAATACAAAATCAATGGATTTGTTTTCAATTGGAAATGAAAATCCACCATCAGTTTTTATTGGTACTATAATTTTTTCTAGATGATTTGATACAATAGATTTTTTTATTTCATCAATGCAAATTTGTTCATTATCAATTGCATAAACCTTGCCAGTAGATCCCACCATTTTTGCAGCTGGTAAAGTATAAGACCCAGATCCACAACCAAAATCTAAAATGAAATCACCCTGTTTTACTCCAATTTCTTTAAAAAATTGTTTGCCATGTTCTTGGTGCCATTTTCTTAATTCTTCAGTTTCATTTGGAATATAAGCAATCCGGTACATAAAATCCCTGTAGAAAAAATCTAATAATGTGTTAAATAATTTTATATATTTCTAGCTTAATTAAATTCTATTTGAAACACTTTTCAAGTTCTATCTTTAATTTAGGTGCATGTTGAATTAATAAATAAAAATCAATACCTTGAATAACAGCACTTAATTCATCATAGTAAATATCAGAAGCTTGCTGAGTTATTTCGTTAGAATATTTATTAAAAATCCTCTCTTTTTCATTAATCAAAAGATCAAATATATTGTATATGAAATTTGTTAAGCACTCAACTGAATAATTCTCTACTCCTCTCTCAAGGCTTATGATTTTTCCTAGAATAGGTAAAGATTCAATAAAATCTTCTGTTTTGCAAATCCTTTTATTTTTATCAATCTTAAAAAATAATTTTGCTGATCTACCATATAATGTTTCAGATGCTGTTTGTCCCATTTTCACTCTTTTACCAGCTTGTACTATTAAATTGCTTCTTTCAAGTAAATCAAGATATTTGTAAAGTGTTTTTCCCTTTCTTTTTGTTTTTTGTTTTAATTCTTTTTTTTCTTTAAAATCTAAGGGCATATCATCAATCTTCTTTGCGACAATCCTATTATATTCTCTTTCCAAATCTTTTACTGTCATAGGTCCCCTACGTAAAGCTTGAATAATTGGTAAATACCTGGGATCTTCAATTAATTCCCACGCATCAATATCTTCTAACAACAAAAATGCTTTCTCTGTATAAGTAATTAAATCATTATACGCCACAATTGCCACCTTAAATTTATTTGTTCTAAATAATCCTCGATTTTTCTTTATTTAAATATATTGTATTCTTTAATTATAGAAATATTAATATATGATTATGTAGAAATAATTCTCTAGAGATAGAGAAAATTAATGAGATTTTTCAATGTTAGAAGTTAAAAATCAACAAATAGAAATGCAAGCTAACCTAAAGGGCTTTCTATTTTTTTGGTCAGGACAAATCATTTCAATTTTAGGATCAACTATTGTTCAATTTATTATAATTTGGTGGATTACTGTCGAAACAGAAAGTCCTTTGTTACTTTCATTAGCTATGTTTATTGGTTTTGTACCAACGATAATTTTAACACCAATTGCAGGTGTATTTGTTGATAGGTGGAATAAAAAAGCACTAATTGGTATTGTAGATTTTCTTCAAGCAGCTGTAACAGTTATTTTATTATTCCTCTTTAGGTTTAATTTTGTAACTATACCAATACTATTAATTTTCCTTGCATCAAGAGGAATATTTCAAGCATTTCATGGACCAGCTTCATCAGCATTAATTCCTATTATGGTTCCAAAGAAACATTTAACCAGAATAAATAGTTTAGATTATTTTTTCAATAGCATAGTTTTTTTAATTGGTCCAATTATTGCCGCATTTTTATACCAATTACTGCCAATTTATCATTTACTCTGGATTGATGCTGCATCATTTATTATTGCAGCTATTCCTTTAATCTTCATAAAAATACCAAAAATACAAAAAGAAGAAGTAAAAGAGAAAGAAAAGAAATCTTTCTTCGTAGATTTCAAAGAAGGATTTTCATTTATCAAAGAGAAAAAAGGATTATTACCTTTACTTAGTGCATTTACTGGTGCAAATTTCTTTGTAATGCCATTATTTACTTTAATTAATCTCTTTATCTATTCAACTCATTCAGGTGGAGAAACAAATCTAGCTTTTGTTATGGCTTTTAATCAAGTAGGAACAATAGTTGGTTCCATTCTATTTATTATATGGAAAGGTTTCAAGAAGAAAGTAAATGGGGTAGTAATAGGCTTATTAATTATTTATGCAGGATATATATTTACTACATTTACACCATCTGGTCTATTCTGGTTCATGGGTATAGGGTTTCTTATATCTGGTTTTGGTTTGCCAATGGCAAATATATCAAGTCAAACTATTTGGCAATCAATAGTTCCTAAAGACAAATTAGGTAGAGTTATGTCAGTACGATTAGCTATAGCACAATTCACAACTCCTTTATCTATGATTTTAAGTGGATTAATAGCAAATACTATAGCTAAAGGATTAGTAAATAATAATCCAATTTTCCTTGTTGATGGTATCTCAATAAAATATCTCTTCATAGGATCATCAATGATAGGATTGGTTTTTTTGGCAATCTCTTGGTTTTTTACCTCAATGAAGTATGTTGAAAAGAATATTATTCCCGAAGAAAAAGAAGTAGAAGAA
>JAEOUJ010000307.1 GCA_016839405.1 Candidatus Gerdarchaeota archaeon
ACCTAGATTTGGATCATTTATTGGAATTTCTAATTCTTCTAGTGCAATAGTATTGGCGATTGCCATGTGCCCACAGACTCTTTTTATATAACAAGGATTATCTGGAGCAATTTTATCTAATTCCTTTAATGTTAGATATCTTTTTTCACTCCAATTACTTTCATCCCAATTTGCACCTATAATCCATTTACCTTTTGGACTTATTTTTACTCGCTCTTCTATTTTCTTTAATGCTTCTTGGGGAGAGGTTACATCCTGAAGTAGAACATCTTGAAAAGTAGTACTCACTGATAATAAATGTGTATGAGCATCATAAAAACCTGGACAAACAAATTTACCTTTTAGATCAATAGATTTTTTACAATTTCGATATTTTTTCATTATTTCCCTCGTAGTACCAATGGAAATAATTTTTCCTTCTTTTAAAGCTATAGCTTCAACTAAAGGATTTTTTTTATTCATTGTTTTAATGCAACCATTATATAGAATTAAATCAATTTGATCAATCATTTTTCTTCATAAAATGATATTAAATTTACTTTTTGAGTTTTTCTAAACTAATCTAACCATTGATAGACTAGACCTAAAAGAAAAGCTAATGCAATATAGAATAATATTCTAAATAAATATCTAAAAATAGGATTTCTTTGAATAATATTTTTACTGCTTTCTATAACATCAATTGTTGGAACCTTAGGTTCTTTGAATTCAACTAATTTTTGATTTAATTCAGATACAAGTTCATTTTGATTTAAATATTCAAAAGCCAAGATGAATTTATTTTTATAAATATAAAATTCATTTAACCATTTTTTTGGTAATGAATCATTTTCCAATTCGGATTCTAATCTCTTAATTATTTTATGTAATCCAAATTTATTTTTGCTTATTAGCATAATTTCATTAAGTAATGAAATTCCTTCTGGAGGAGCTTTTGATAATAAATTTTCTAAATATTGTAATTCACTCTCTTCATCAATTTGCTTAGATAATAAACCAATCATTTTTCCGGGTGTTATTTTCAATTGTTTACTTAACAGATAAAACCAATCTGATGGTAGATTATTAGCTTGAAATGTTGTTACTTGCAAGAATCCTTTTAGTAATTCATCGTCATATATCTGAGTTTTATTTAGATATTTCAAGGCAACATCAAAATTTTGAATCTCAGCTGAAACGCTATAACGATATAAAGAAGATAATAATTTATCATGTTTTGAAAGACCGAAAAAAACCGCTTCTTCCAAAAAACGACCAAAAAATAACAGAAAAATAATTTCCAAACAACCTAGAAGAAGACAAAGATTAAGCGTTAATTGATCAAGTATTACACCAATTATGCTAGTAATAAATAAGCCAACAGAAAAAACATAACTACAAATTAAAATTCCATTTAATAATTTTTCACGACGACATATACGACAGATTTCAATTTTATCTTTATCTGATTTCTCAATTAAGGTAATTTCTTGTATTTCTTGTAAAGGGATACCGCATTTCCCGCACCTGATGTTTACTTGCTTTTGTTTATTCTCAGACAAATTCTGCACACTTTTTGTTAAACATTCTTCAACAAAAATCCTTTGGTTATTTGTTTTTTTATTAGATTTATATTCAACGGAATTAGTAAAATTAATTGACATTGTTTTCTCACCAGTAAGGATTTTTAAAGAAAAATCAATCTTGATCCAAATTTTCTTTAGCTAATTTTTTTAATATAATCGATGCCTTTTGTAGAACAGCTTTTGATGATAAAAATTCATTATAAGTCACACCATCATCGAAAGTTTCACTATTAGATTTCACATAATCAATAAAATCCGAGGAATTTATCAAAGAATCAATTTCTGATTTTATTTCATAATTTTCCAAATTATGCGAATACTTTAAGGGATTTTGTTTTTCATTGATTTTATTCTTTGATTTATATGTCATAACAATCTATAATGTGTTAATTTTCAAGTATTAAAATACCAAATAATTTTAATTTAATTTTAAAATCCATAAAAATGTATTTTTTTTGCTATAAACAACAAGTTTAATTATTTGTAAAAGCATTTTACGGAAAAGTAGCTTTGAAGCTTTAACTCATAGAATTCGGTGAATTGAAAAGTGAAACTATTAGCAAAAGTTGTTCTAGCCGGAGAAGGTGGTGTTGGAAAAACAACACTCATACATAGATATATTACAAATAGTTTCATTGATTCTACTAAATTAACTATTGGAGCAGCTTTTTACACTCATGAAATAACTATTGATGAACATACAGTTTTGGCTCAAATTTGGGATTTAGGAGGACAAGAGCAATTTAAACAAATGGGTATTTTTAATAAATATCTTCAAGGTGCTAATGTTACAGTTGTAATGTTTGATTTAACAAGGCTAAATACTCTTAATTTTGTTCCAGAATGGGCAGATTTAGCATTAGAATCTAGTAAAACTAAACTCATTCTTGTGGGAGGTAAAAAAGATCTTGCTCAAGGGATTTCTTTTGATGTAGACTCTCTAAAAGATCTTTTTGATAAATATAATTTTGTTTCTTATCATGAAACATCTTCTGCTACAGGTGAAGGTGTTATTGATGTCTTTCAATCTATTGCCAAAATTGTTGTAGATGCAATTACAGAACAGAAAAAAGCTAGTGATAAAAAATAAAAAGTTTCAAAAGTATAATCAATAAACTTAGAATTATATAATATTAAACAATTATTCGATTAATATAAATTTGGAGAAAATTAGTAGCAATGTCTGATAAACCAGTGACAACAAATTTACGAGCATTAATCAATGCAATTATTGCTCATGGCAAAACAGGAAATGTTCGTTCTGTTGTACAGACTTTGCAAGAAATTGAGAAAGAAACTAAACATCATAGACATGATCCTAATATTCAAAATTTATTAGCTGAAGCCTATAGACATGCTCTTGATCCATTTGGTGTTGCTAAAAAATATAAAGATACTGAGAATATGATTGTAAAAATAGAGTCTATTTTAAAACTACGACACTATGATGAAAATATACAAGAAATTTATAGCGAAGCACTAAGTGCTCTTGTTTATCATTATATAATGAATGAAAGAAATAAAGATGTTCATAGAACACTTACAAAACTAGGGAATTTTGCTTCCAAAAACCAAACAAATCCATTTGTACAATTTAATTATGCAACAGCTTTATCAAATGTAGCTGAATATTTTTCTGAATTAGAGGATAAAGATATAGTCTATAATATTTTATGGGAAATTATTGGTATTGTTACTTTCTTCCCAGGAAAAGAAATACTGACACAAGTAGCAGATGGTTTATTGCGAAGCATAACTATTGTTGGAAACAGATTAACTTTGGATGAGTTAGAAAATTTAGCTACTAGAATAGATGAATTTGTTAATTTTACTAATGAATTCGAAATTCAGCAAAAACTTACTGCATGTCAGGGTAAGATTTTTCAATATGTTGCAGGTTTAAGAATGCGTTTGGGATACAGTCCTGATGGAAAACCACAAAAAAAGAAATGATTATTTCTTATGCTTCTATTAGCTGATGTAAAATTTTCTCAAGATGAGCTATTTGTATTATACCAACCAAATGACGACCTCCAACTAAAATCGTTGGAAAAGCTGTTACACCATATGCTTCAGCAATTTTAGGATCCTTACCAGCATCTATTGTTTCAACTTCCAAGGCATACTTCTTACCCACTTTTTCAACATGATTTAAAGCAACCTTAGACCATTGATCATTTTCTTTTACAAAAAAGATTATTTTAGTTGCCATTTCCCTTTTCATACTTGGTGATAAATCTGGTGATGGAAGTAATCCACTTACTATTTCTTGTATCAGTAAATTGAAAGCAGCATCAACATTTGTATCTGTTTTTGCACTTGTAAATATTAGATTTGCTTGTGCTGCAGGTGTGTTGCCTAATTTTTTTACATCATAAGCTAAAGGAAGGTGTTTTGTTTGGGCTAAATCTAATTTTGTACCAACAATAATTAATGGAACATCCTTGTTATTAGCTGTTCTTAAATCCTCATACCATCCGGCAAGATTATCAAAAGTTTCTGGATCAGTTAAATCATAAGCTAGAATAGCACCAGAAGCACCTTGTAAATAACGCAAACCAATTTGTCTTCGGCTTTTTTGTCCAGCAATATCCCAAATTATCAATTTTACTCTTGCACCAGGGTAATCAAAAGTTCTAGAATTTAAGGTTAAACCTAATGTTGTCATATAATCTTTATGAAAAGTATCAAAAATATATCTTCGAACTAAACTAGTTTTACCTACTCCTGGATCTCCAAGTAAAACTATTTTTCGTTGATATAATTTAACCATAGGTTATTAACCTCTGCTTTTTTTTATCGAATGCTCCTTTTGTAAGTTTTGATTAATGCACTAAATATCCTTACTAAATCTCAGTGATGATTTCTGAACCTGATTTTGTTATCATAATTGTGTGTTCTGCTTGAGCTACAGGTGTTTGACTCTTACTTACAAGCATAGGAAATCTATTTAATGTTTTATTTGATATTAATTCTTTAAGAGCTGCAAATAAACGTGTTTCTGACATAAGACCATCTAACCATCGCAAAGCAAATGGCAAACCATTATATGTTTCTATCTTTTCTAATAATAATTTTGCATCCTCAGACTTAGCTTTATCTCCTTGTTGGGAGAATATGAATGTGTAAGATTCATCATAAACATTTTTTGATCCTTTTTTTGTTGTAACAAAAGGCTCAATCGCTAATATATGCCCTTCTTGTAATTTGACACCAAATAAATCAAATTTAGGTTTATAATTTGGTATGCTTATGCCAGAGTGCAATTTCCATCTTTCAATTACGTGCCCTGTCAAATCAATTACTGGAACTAAACCTTCATTCTTAATTGTATTCTCTATAATCTCACCTATATCATTTGGTCGAATGCCTGGTTTAATAATTTTTATTGCTTCTTGTAATGCTAATTCAGCTGTTTGCTTTAATTTTTGGAATTTTTTCGTTGGATCAATTAGAAATGTTTTGGCATAATCTGATATATAACCATCAATATGTGCACCTAAATCGATTTTTACAACAGCTCGTTCAGGTATTCTTAAATCATCATCAATTGGTGATGTATAATGTGCAGCTATTTGATTTATTGATATATTTACAGGAAAAGCTGGTTTAGCACCTAAATTTATGATTTCTTTTTCTAAACTATCACAAATGGTTTTTAGTTTTCTTCCTTTTGTTACCAATTTTTTCGCTTTTCTCATTACTTCTACTGCCACTCGTCCAGCTTGTCGGTATTTTTCTATTTCTTCTTGTTTTAATTTTGGCATCAAATTTCACCAAATGAGCATAATATTTAGTAGTATATTCTCAATAATCATTATTCATTAATAAAACTCTTCTCTATTTAGTAAACAATCCTTTAATCCAATTCCATGCTATAGTTAATAGTCTTTTTAATTCAAGGTTTTCAGGTAGGTGCCATTGCATAAATAATGGCAATTCATATTGTTGTCTTGCTTGAACTATGAAAAGAGCAAAAATAGTAAGGGAAAAGATAATTAACAAATAATCCCACCATTTCAATTTCAAGGAGTAAAGATAAGTTCTTTTCTTAGTTGCATTCCAACCTCGAGATTCAATTGCTTCAGCAAGCTGCCATGATCGTCTCATTGCAGATGCAAAAATTGGTACTAATAATGGTATGAGATTTCTTAATCGTTTGAAAATATTGCCTCGATCTATTTGTAAACCACGAGCTTTTTGTGCTGATACAATTATTGATGCTTCATTTGCTAAAGTTGGAACAAAACGATAAGCAGTACTAATTGCCCATGCAAAATTATAAGGGAATCCAAATTTAACGAAAACCTGTGAAATATCATCTGGTGAAACTGTTTGAAAGAAAACACCGAAAACAGTTGTTAAAATTATGAATCTTAAAGCCATTGCAATTCCAGAAGTTGTAGGAGAATCTACATTTTTTAATAATAAAGCGTTTAGCAAAATAATTAGTAAAATTAATGGTAAAATGGTTAACATTGCCTTTAACCATTTTAAGAAGAAATTGCCTAAGAATATTAATGGAAAAATAAAAGCTAAAATGAATAAAAGAGGAATAAAATCTCTAAAAACAATAGTTATGCAAACCATTACTAACAAAAATATTGCTTTAACTCGAGGATCAACATTATGTAAAATTGATTTTTTTAATTCATAATCAAAATAATCTAAAATCCTCATACTCATTTAGTGATCACTCCAAATTCATGGGCTTTGAATTTATCCACCAATTTTTCTACAATAATTTGATCATCAAAGCTTTTAGGAAAATCTGTATAATGCTCTGTTAATTTATTAAGTAAAGATAAGGTAATAGGAGAAATCAGATCAGTTTCATTTAATAATTTTAAATCACTTAAAATTTCAATTGTTTTATTATCAGCTATTATTCGACCCTCATTAAGAACAATTACTCTTGGGAAAAATTCAAGAATGAAATCTAAATCGTGAGAAATTATAACTACAGTAATTCCATTAGCTGCTAATTCATGAAGAAAATTACCCAAAATTCTTTTTTG
>JAEOUJ010000308.1 GCA_016839405.1 Candidatus Gerdarchaeota archaeon
GGTATTCCTCCAAATAATTCGAACCATTGTCCTGCCATATAAAATCTTTTCAATCCTTTTATTGTTTTAGGAATGAATTTCTTGAATTCTTTGGGAGTAACACTCCATCCTTGTATTCCACCTTTCCAATTACGTGTATATCTTTTATAGGTTGCTGGGGTAGCAATATCACTGAAAACTATTTTGTCAATTAGATCACCAAATTGATCTTCTAATCTATTAATAACTTCTTTCAAAATTTTATTCTTCTCTTTAATATAGAGTTCCTTATCTTTTTCACGTAAATCAATCCAGTAATACTCATCACCTGGATCAAACATTATTGTTAATAGTGTATGTTCATCTGGAGCAGCTGTTGGATCGAAATCATAAATAAACACGTTTAGATCTGTAATTTCATGAATTGAATTGATTAAAATTGGTTTTTCACATTCAAAGTAAATCCTGTGCCCCTTATTTCTGAAATGTTTCCCTTTAATGCCTAATGATATATATAATGTTGATATTGCATCAACATTAGAATTAATGAACCACTTTCTTAGTTTCTTGTTTATGTATTCCTTACCTATTAATTTCAACAAAGTTTCATGACCATCACCAGTTGAAACGACGTAATCGAAATAATATTTCTCACCTAATGATGTTCTTAATCCTTTTGCCTGGTTTTTTTCTATTATGATTTTTTCAACTAGACTATTATAATGTATTTTTCCACCTGTTTTCTCATATTCCTTAACAAACATGTCAACTATTGTTTTAGAACCACCAATTGGATAGCCTGCACCTTCTTTGGATAACCAATTTGTATGAAAAATTAACGCAATTAATGGTAAATAAGGAAGATAACAAACAGTGAAAAATTTCTTTAAAAGTGGATTATGAAATTTTTTAGCATAATCTGAACACTTCATTCCAGATAGCTTTAGAAATAGTCGTATACGAAAGAGAATCTTAAATAAAAAGGAAAATATTTCTTTCAAAGACAATAGTTTAATAGGTTTTAACACTGGAACTTTTATATGTTCAAATTTACTCGCAAGTTTAAAGAATTTCAAAATTTGTTTTTTGTCTTCAGGAGCTATTCTTAGCATTTCTTTTTTTAGCTTTTTAATATCTGTAGACACTCGAAATAACTTACCATCAGGATCCATAATTTGGCAAAATTCATCAAAATAATGAATATCTAAATCATCAATAGGAACAATATCCTTCCAAATGGGATATACTTCAATTGTTGGTTTTAAGCCTGTTACCCAACGAAAACAGCCATCAACTTTGAAACCTTCACGATACCACCATGCGCATAGACCTCCTGCTTTGGAATATGCTTCAAAGATTTCAGTTTCAAAACCAAATTTATGTAAATAACAACCAGCAGATAATCCTGCTATACCAGCCCCAATTATTGCAACTCTCTTATTCAATTTATCAACCAGCTTTTCTATGAATATCAATTTTGTATTTGCAAGGTACCCATAAACCCTACTAGTTAACCTGTTATATTATTGAGCAATTAAATCTAATTTCTTTGTTTACATTTTTACCTATCATGTATTTTTTAATTATAGTAAATGTTATCTATAATTACAAATAGATAATGTGTTGTTCCAATTTTACATAGTGTTTTTAAAGAACAACTAATAGGGAATTCCCTCCAATACAAATTGTTAATTCATTTAATTTAATTTAAATATTCTTAAAAAACGCATTTGTGTTTACCTCATTGTAATAGTTTCAATTTGTATGGGTTAAGCATTCTAATTAAAACAAAATTAAATGATTTTTTATTATAGTTTAATGTATGAGTAAATTTCACTAATTTTTTGAATGGTTGATTATCAAACAAACTGTAAATTATAAATGAATAGGCAATAGCAAAAAAAGAGAAAAATGGTATTGGTTTAAGATATAAGGAAATTTAACTACTAATACCATCTTTATATGTAATTATTCTATTCTAAAGTTACCTCAGCCCATCGATTTGATTTTTTATCTTCACAATACTTTATTTTGAATTCATTTAATATTTCCTTCCACTTCTTATCATCTACATAACTCATTTTACCTTTTGCTGCGCTAATGTATGCTAATCCGCCCGGTTTTAGTATACGCTTCATTTCCTTGATCGTAGCTTCATGATGTTGTGGGGCCATCGAACATAATAACCCATTAGCAAGAATGAAATCAATGGAATTCTTTTTTATAAAATTCAAATCATTAGCAGATGATGCATGAGCTTCGATATTTGTATATCCTCGTTTTTTCACTTTTTTATCTATATAACGAATACATTTTTCATCCAAATCAACTGCAAAAACTTTACCTTTAGAGCCAATTTTTTTTGCTAAAGAAAATGTGTAATAACCAGATCCACAACCTAGATCAGCAACTATGTGTCCTTCTGAAACGTAGTGATTAAAAAAATTCTTGGGAGGTTCAAACAATCTAGAAACAGTCAAGTGAGCAAAAAGAGGGAAATGTTTATCTTTTTTCTCTTTACTTTTGGTCATGTTATAAAGCCTCTTAAAATTATAAATTTATAAATCTCTTATGTAATTTAAAGAATATATAATATTTTTTGTGAAATACCTTATCCTAAAATATCAATAGCTAATCCTGTTTAAAGAGTATTATCTGTTTTACTTTCCTCATTATTTTAAAAAATATATTATTTAATTTTTCAAATGATATTAGAGGTAGAGGTTTCTATACAATTTAACAAATGAATATTATAACAAAAATTAATCGATTAAATTGATCTGCTATTAAGACTTAAAAATTTGAAAAGAGAAAAATATTATTTGAATTATAAAATAGCATTATACAAATTATTTAACTTACAGTATTGAAAATTAACCATAATAATTATATTAATTCGTTATTACAATTGTCTTAATTAAATAATTAATAATAATTTTTAGTTTTTATTTAATGGATAGGTGACATGTTATGGAAAAAAACCGAATTTCTTATCATGAGTCAGTAAACAAAATCTTTGATCGAATTAAAGAAGATGGAATTACAAATATATGGGATAGATATGAAGCACAAGGATTTGGAGGAAATCCTGATCGTAGATGCCAATTTTGTTTAGGGGGAGTAAGATGTGATTTATGTTCAAATGGTCCATGTAGAGCAGATGTCCAGATAGATAAACGTGGAGTGTGTGGCATTACAGGTGATGGAATGGCAATGCGAATGATGCTTCTCAGAAACGTAATGGGTACATCTACTTATCATTATCACACTGACCAAACAGTTAAAACACTTAGATCAATAGCTAAAGGAAAATCACCATTCAAAATCAGTGAACCTGAAAAATTAAAGACTTTCGCAAAGAGATTAGGTATTGATGTTACTGGTGATTTGAAAGAGATAGCATTAACTTTATGTGATTTTGTTGAAAAAGATTTCAATAGAAAATATGATGAACAAAGTGTAATTGTTGAATTATTGGCTCCAGAAGATAGAAAAATCCTATGGAAAAAATTAGGCATTTTTCCCGGGGGTGTTCATGGAGAAATAATTCTTTCAACAAGCTCTTGCTTAACCAATGTTGATGGATATTATGTTAGTTTGGCATTAAAGGCTATGCGATTAGGTATTGCTATGGCCTATCAAAGTCAAATTGTGAATGAATATATTCAAGATATTATTTTTGGAATACCAAAACCTCATAAAATGAGAGTTGATTTAGGGGTTTTAGATCCAGATTATGTTAACGTACTCCCAAATGGTCATGAACCATTTCTTGGTTTTGCAATGGTACAATTAGCAAGAGAGAAAGAGTGGCAAGAGAAAGCTAAAGTAGTAGGAGCAAAAGGGTTACGAATTATTGCCAATATTGAAACTGGACAAGAGATGATTCAAAGATGGGAAATGGATGATGTTTTTTATGGTTTTACAGGCAATTGGATTATGCAAGAAGCAATACTTGCTAGTGGATGTGTAGATCTATTTGTAGCAGATATGAATTGTTCTATGCCCATTGATCCGATTTATGCTGAAAAATATAAATTTAAATTAATTCCTGTAAGTGAAGTTGTAGCTTTTGAGGGAGTAGATCAAAGAATTAATTATATTCCCGAAAAAGCAAAAGAACAAGCTAAACAATTACTTCAAATCGCAGTTGATAATTACAAAGATCGAAGAAATTCAATTGAAGCTATATCAGATTTACCTATGATGGAAGCTATTGTTGGTTTTTCAACTGAAAGTATACTTGAAGCACTTGGTGGTACTTTAGAACCATTATTAGATGCCGTAAAGGATGGAACAATTAGAGGTATAGTCGGGATGGTATCTTGTTCTACTTTAAGAGACTTTGGTCAAGATGTTCACACAATTGCTGTAGTAAAGGAGCTTATAAAAAGAGATATTCTCGTCTTATCACTTGGTTGTGGAAATGGAGCTGTACAAGTTGCAGGACTTTGTAATTTGGATGCAATCAAATTAGCTGGGAAAGGAGTACAAAAAGTTTGCAATGCACTACAAATACCACCAATTTTAAGTTTTGGAACCTGTACAGATACTGGAAGATTAGCTGATTTAGTAAATGCAATATCAGAAGCTTTAGGTGGTGTACCAATTGCTGATCTACCAATTGCAGTAGCAGCTCCTGAATATATGGAACAAAAAGCAACTATAGATGCAGTGTTTGCTTTGGCGTTTGGTTTGTATACATATGTTAATCCTGTACCAACAATAACAGGGGGATTTAATCTTGTTAATCTCCTAACAAAGGATTTGAAAAACATAACTGGTGGATTGCTTAATGTTGAAATTGATGCTATTAAAGCAGTAGATGGTATTGAAAATCATATAATGAGCAAAAGAAAAAAACTGAATTTAAAATAAATACAAGTCCATAATTGCTGAGTTTATTTTACTATGTACTAAATCAATTAGGAATGATTGATTTATTTTCCTTTATTACATGAAAAGATGATTTGATAAATTTGATTTGAAATATTACAACTTAACAATTGTTAGAAATATTAGATTTCTTGAAACCAAATATCTAAGTTTTTAGGAAGAGGGATAATCTGTTTATCGGATTCAATTCTTTCTCGAAACTCTAACATAATTTCTTCTATTCTATGCAAGAAATTTTCAGGAGCAGATTTGTCATGAAAGGATTCTACCAATGTAATATAAATATCAAACTCACGCCATTTAAGAAAATCAGGTAGATAGTCTATCCACTTTCTATCCAATTGGAAAACAGAAGAATAACCTTTCCATAGGGAAGGAATAAACCTATTCGCAAAATCTAATTTTTTATCATCTGGATTATCCCAAACGGCTTCATGAATACAAGCAGCTAAATCATAGAAAAAGAAGAAATAATAACTATCATCGAAATCAAAAACAGTTATCTCACCATTGTGAACGTTAAAATTCTCACAATGAAAATCATATTGTATTAAGCCATATGCTTTTAACTCTTTGGGGAGAAGATCGAGTTTTTTTACTAATGCATAGAGTTTATTTATAATTTTTTTATCTTTTTTAGGATCAAGAGTTTTTTTAGCTGTGATCAAGTTATTATTTAAAGCATCATCACGCTTATACTTGAGTTCTTTAGAATTATAAATAACAGCAGCAGAATGCATTCTTCCAAGTGTTCTTCCCATTTCTTCCCACAAATCCTCATTCCATTCATCAGGATTAGCAGGATCAGCTTGTTTTCCTGGAGCACTCTCAAAAACGACTACTTTGTATCTCTTATTTTCAAATTCAATATATTCAAGATAGCGATTATTCTTTGAAAGAATTGGTAAAGCTACTTTAACTCCTTGTGAATTTAAAAACAAGATCCACTCTAATTCAGCTAAAATTTCTTCAGTGGAATGACGAAGACCTCCACGCAAAAAGTATTTTTTAGATCCTTTTTGGAATGAATAAACAAAATTATTGTCCATAGCAACAATGAAATCTAAATCATTAACAGCTATATTATAACATAAACTGATTTTTTTCAATAATAGATGGTCAATTTTATCATGGTTGATTTGAGACATTAGCTTTGCTCCATTCGTTTGTTTATTCAAGTTTTCGTTGATTTTTATACGAACATTTGATGGAAATTTCTCTTATATTTTTTATTTGATTGGATTGATTTGATTTGTCTATGAAATTGTATCATTAAGGAATTTAATCTCCATCAATCTATATGTAATTCATTTAACCATCTATAAAAATAGAAGTAGTTAGTTTTGTGCTATTATAAGAGATAACCAAATAACGTGATTACTGATAAACAGACAATAAATGAGTAATTAAATGAATAATTTTAGAATTTAAATAAAGGTTTTCTAAAGAAAAGAAGCATTGAGTTCTGTACAAAGTAATCTTATAAATTGCATGAAGAAAATGAATAAGAGAAAAAATAAATATCTCATTTCTTTAATCTTACTTTCGTTTAGAAAATATTTTTCTATAAAAAAATATTATGAAGCTTTTAGGTAACACTCGAAGAAAGAAAGCTAATAATTTGTTTCTAAATCCAGGAATACAATAGATTTTATCTTTTTTTAAAGCCTTATAAGATGCTTCTACAACTATCTCTGGGGTCATAAATTTTCTTCTATAAATTGGATCATCTGATTTGTAACCTAATCTTTTATGGAAATCGGTTAATGTAAAACCAGGACATAATATTTGAATTTTAATTCCCTTTTTTCTTAATAAAATATCAAGTGATTCAGAGAGATAATTGAGAAAATTTTTGGTAGTACTGTACATAATAATGGGACTAGGAGCAAGAGATGCTATTGAAGAGACATTAATTATTGAACCTTTACCTCTTTTAAGCATATCTGAAATAACAGCATAGGTAAGTTTAAGTGGAGCGATATTGTGAACCTGCAACATATTTAAATGATCCATAATAGGAATTTCATAGAATATTCTTTTTTGCCCTCCGAAACCTGCATTGTTCACAAGAATCTCTATATTATCAGTTTTATTTATCAATTCTTCAATAAGCTTAAGCTCCTCATCCTTAGCAAGATCAATTACCATGTACTCAACCTCGATGCCATCTTTTCTAAGTTCTTTACATAGATTTGCGAGAAGCTCTTCTCTTCGAGCAATTAGTATTAAATCATAGCCTTCTTTTGCCAGCTTTCGAGCATAGGCAGCTCCTATTCCACTTGATGCACCGGTAATAACTGCTTTTGCTCTTTTTTCAGAGTTAAGATTTACTGTCATTATAAATCAAAGGGAATATGAATAATCTAAACCTATTAGCTTTCTCAAAACTATGGATAAAAGATTTTTCTAGAGTGAAAAATAACTTAAAAATATTAAAGCTAAAATAAAATTTCATGGTTAATTTTACTATTCCAAAGGAAATTGAGAAGTTTTTAGAATTTATTGAAGAAAGAGAACTCAAGAAGAAAATATTGGATTGTGGAGCTGGTGGATCACAGCCAAAGATAGCTGTCTTTAGTGAAAGAGGTTATGAAGCTCATGGTGTTGAAATCTCTGATACTCAAATAGAAAGAGCACAAAAGTATGCTAAAGAGAACAACCTAAATTATAAAATAATTAAAGCTGATATGCGAAAATTACCATTTGAAGATGAATCATTTAGCTTTGTATATTCATATCACACTATTATGCATCTTACAAAAGCAGGTACTAAAAAAGCTGTCAAAGAAATGCTAAGAGTTCTTAAGAAAGGTGGTTTATTGTATGTTAATTTTCAATCAACTGATTCTACTGGTTTGAAATGGGGAAATGATATTGGTGATAATGAAATATTAAACATCTCTGAAGCAAATAAATATGGTTTTGAGGAATCTTTTCATTCTTTCTATAACAATGATGAAGCTGATAAGCACTTCGATGGATTAGAATTGCTATACAAAGGAATATCTAGTATTGAGTATATTTATAATGATGAAAATTGTCAAAGCGTCACAATTGATTACATTGTACAAAAGAAATGAGGAAAAAGCAGCAATTGGCTTTACACAATTTAAACTATAAATCCAATATTATGTTAAAAAAGAATAAACGGGAATTATATAAAAAACTATAATTCGCCTAGAAATGATTTTTTAATATTAATAAATTAATATCTTCTTGGTTTTCGCTTTCTGTAGCAATCTTGACAATAAACAGGTCGTTCTCCGTCAGGTTTGAAAGGAACTTCTGTTTGTTGACCACAATCTGCACAAGTTACTTGATGCATTTCTCGTTGCGGTCTGTCGTAGCTACCGTATCTACTCATTTTATTTTTTCACCGATAGTATTTGTTATACATAATAAATAGAAAATAAGTTTAAAGATTGAATTTTAAGAAATCTAACTAAAAAAGCTAATAACCAAAAATTTACTTCATTCCTATTTCAATATTTCATTAAATGTATACAATGGTAAACGGTTATTCATTCTTTATAAAGCTATGCATCATATAATGTAGCAGTTAAATATGACAAAAAAATTGAACCTTTATCATAATTTCTGATCATTAGCTTCTGATAGATGTTGTTGACATATTTTCCAACCGTTATCTCGTTTCTCAAGAATCCCTGTCCATCGAATATTTTTCGCGCCCCATGGCTTTCCATCAAATTCTCCTTCATCATCTACAATTGCAGAGAACCAAGCTACATCTTTACTTTTTGAGAATACAATTCTTAGATTCCTAATTTCATATCCTTTGGCAACATTACGTGGATCCATCCATTCGTCTAAAAATTTTTTAAACTGGTTCCAACCTATAGAAGTGCTTTTGGAATCCGGAAAAATTGAGAAAAAATCATCGTCATTAGAAAAAATGCTTTCAAAAAGTGCTCTATCTTTTGTTAAAGCCCAACCAAAAGCATCATGAAGAATTTTTCTAATCTCAGATTCCTTTTTATTATCTTTTGATGTGGTCAAATTAAATCACCAAGCTATCAATTTCTTAAACAAAAATAAGAATTTGTGTAAGTTTGTCATAAATTCCTTTTTCTAACTTTTAGAAAAGAAGTGATAGGACCAGTGTGATGCGAACATGAAATAATATAGTTAAAATGACTTTACTGAAAATTTATGAACAATTTTATCTAATTATTATAGCAGAGCTAGAAGGATCTAAATTTATAATGGCCAAAAAGAAAACTTATTCCGTTTTAATTATAGATAATTTTCATTTTGATCCAGAACATGATATGATCATTGAAGGTTTTCCTACAATAGAACTAGCAATTGAATATGCACAATGTATAGTACGTTCATCTATAGAACATCATCGAAAACCTAATCAAACAAAAGCAGAGTTAAAGCAATTATGGCATTTATTTGGAGAAAATGCTTCTGTTATTGGTCATAAATATCGAGGGAGTGATGAATTAGAGTTTTTCATCGATAATCCAGTAAAAAAGCAACTAAATTGTAAAGAAATAAGAAAAAAGGCAATTGTAGAATAAAATTGAGATAATTTTGATAGGTTTTAAAATCAAAAGAAGAGGTGGTGAATCGAGTGCGATTTGAATTTGTGGGAAAGTGTAAATAATATTCTTACTCACGGAAATCGTAGAAAAGAAATACAAGAGATTAACGAGGAATAAATCATTTAGAAAAAAATTCATAATAAATTTAATATCAAATATTAAAAAAAAGTAATCATTAAGAAATGATTACTTAATATGAACTATGCTCTGGCTGTTTGAAAATTCTATAATCCACTATTCCTTCAACTAATCTTCTTAATCCGATAATTATTAAACCTGTGCTAAGTAGAGAAAATATTACTAAATCAGTGAAAATGTGATCCATAATTAATACCGTTGCAGCAAGACCTATGAGTATAAAACCAATTAAATTAATTATCACTCTATAAATAGGAACTTTTGATTTGTCTTCTACACCATGAAGAATACCTAAAATGCCTATCATCATGATAGCTAATGCTAAGATATCAATAAGTATGAGAGGATCAAGAGAAGTCATTATGATGGCAATAATACCTACAGGTAATACTAATAGCCCTACAATGACATTAAAGACCTTTAAGGATTTAGTTAAACGTCTGTCGAAAAAACCTGAAAGTAGGCGGGGTATGCTAACAGCAGTAATTGCAATTCCAAGGATAAGAATATTGTCAATGAAATCAAGTGGTATATTGATGAATACAATGATGGCAAAACCAACTATTGCAACACCAAATACTAAATAGAAAATTCGTAGCCATAATGGGAGTTTTACTTTGTCTTCCATAAATAATTATTTGTAATATAGTTTAATAATTTATTTCAAAAAAATCCCTTTTAGAGAATTAATGATATAAATAATTATTGATTTTTTTAAATGAAAGGAGAAGATGGTGGAGCTCGTGCGATGTGAACAAACAACCAATTTTTTCTTTAAAAAAGTTTAAATTAAGAATTAATATAAAAAGCAATTGGTCTGCCGTGATATGTAATGGATAAAGAAACAGTTAAAATTAGTTGTACATGGAAAGATAAAATTGATTGTGCTGATTGTAATGTAGAAGAATTGTTAAATTGTCGTTTTGATAAAAAGAAATGGTTATTTTTTGTATTTAACCAAATGCCTGCGCGTTTTTTTGCAATTTTTGGATTAGTTCTTACAGGATTACTTTATCGGTGGTGGCCATTAATAGTCTTTGGAGCAATAGCTTCTTTTTTTATAATCTTTGGTATTGAGATTCGGGTTGTTTGTACTCACTGCCCTTTTTATTCTTCAGAAAGTAAAATTCTTCGCTGTTATGGATTAACTGGATCTCTTAAACTATGGAAATATCACCCTGGTCCAATGAAATTTTGGGAAAAAGCAGTTGAAACAATATATTTCTTATTAATGTTATGTTGGCCTGTCGCTTTTGAATCATATCTTATAAGTTTGATAGCAGTTAATTACAGCTCCTATGGCCTTTATTCATTATTAGGTATGATAGCAATTCTATCTGCAACTATTATATCTAGTTTACAATTTGCCTATATTTTAAGAGTCGTTTTTTGTTCTAAATGTATTAATTTTTCATGCCCAATAAACAAAGTTCCAAAAAAGATTGTAGATACTTATTTAGCTAAAAACTTGGTTATGAGAGAAGCATGGGAGAAAGCTGGTTATAAATTAGGTGATGAAAAATAAACATAAAAAAAATTTATCCAAGAAAACACACAATTAATAGCATTTATTTCTTAAACGACAAAAAGGGATGAATAGAAGTAGCTCATTTAAATACAATAAAATGATTCTCAAGAAAAGAAGTGGTGGACCTTACGCGATTTGAACACATGCTAATTCTACTCTAAGTTTGAATTTTGTTGAATATATTATTCATCCTTTAATTTCCAATTAAAAATTTCAACAAGAGTTATGAAAACAGAAAAAAAAGCACAGTGATAATACAAATGAGGGTGTTGTATGTCTAAAAAACAATATCAAGGTATAGAATTAGATGATGAGGATTTTCAGGTTTTACAAAAATTGGAAGATATGATTGGAGAACCAATTCCTGTTACTACTGAATTCAATTGGAATACCTTTGGTTTTGCAGCAGAAAACAATAAAATTGTTGGTATTGGTTTATTTGCAAAACCTCTTAAAGAACTTCCTCAAGGATTATGGAAATTATCTAAGCTTCAATTTCTAATGTTGGTAGGTAATGGTTTAGGTAAACTGCCTGATAATTTTTCAGAATTAAAAGAGCTAAAAAAGCTCTGGCTAAATGTTAATAATCTTACTATATTACCAAATAGTATCTGTGAGTTAGAAAACCTTACAGCATTTTGTATTTACCAAAACAATATAGCAATTTTACCTAATGAATTCGGGAATCTTGTTAATCTAACAGAAGTTCATTTAGCAGGGAATCCAATTAAAACTCTACCCAAAAGCTTTAAGAAATTAATTAATTTGCAGACTATGGATATCAATAAAACTGATTTAACAGAATTACCAAAGATGCTGGGTCAATGTAAGGATTTAAAGTTAATTGCCTTTCCAATAAGACTTCTTCCGCAATTACCAGAAGCTTTGAAAAAGAAAGAAGATTTGAAGATTTTTACTATGGATGAGTACGGTAAAAACATAGAGCAAAAATTTGAGTGATTTTTTAAAAAATAAGAGTATTCTCAACAAAAGAAGTGGTAGTAAACCTAGCGAGATTTGAACACGCAATGAAAGGAAACGCAACCCGCAGTAAATAATATGATTTACCTACGCCTAAGATAGACATTTTTTGTAAGTCTTGTAAACTCAAAGTGTTGCCCAATACTTTATCCAATTTCCATACTTATGCCTTACCAGAAATTTTGATTCGGTTAAGATTATATGTTTTATTGCATTAAAAAAGGAAAACATGGAAAACCAATACGTTTTAGCTGACCTAAAAGTAAATTTAATGAGAAAGGATACAGCATCAATTTTCAATTGACATGAAAATAAAAGAGAAGTAAACTCACAAGAATTTCTTCTTTCTTTTTATTATTAAGCTGTTCCTTTTGGTTTACATGCTATTAACAATGATTCTTAAGAATTATTCTTCAGCAATCCGTTCTACTTTAAACACAATTGGTTTTTTCCCATCTCGGCAAGGCGTAAAAGCAGTATAGGGTGCACCGAAGGCTAAACACATAATATCATTAAAGAGATCATTCCACGCCCATTCACATGGAAAGCCTTCAGGTTTTTTCACACCTTCAAAGGTGAATTCTTGACCTTCTTCGAATAAATTACAGATTTTATCTTTCTCTCCA
>JAEOUJ010000309.1 GCA_016839405.1 Candidatus Gerdarchaeota archaeon
CAACCTGGCCAAGTTATGTATGTTGGTCATGGTGTTGGTACTGCAAGATTTCATAATATAAGAATTGGTATTACAAAGGAGGATATAGCTACCAATGGAGTTCAATAAAGAATTATTACTTGAAAAAGGTCAATTTGCTCTTAAGCAAGCTGAAAAATTAGGTGCCACACAAGCAGAGGTTAGTGTTCGATTAACTCAAACTGCTCTTACACGTTTAGCTAACAGCATTATTGATCAAAATGTTGCGGAAAATCATGCTCGTATTAGAACAATAGTCTATATTGGTAAACAAAAAGGATCAACAAATGTTGAAGTCTTAGACAATGATTCTATTACTCAGGCTGTTTCTGATGCCATTAAAATAGCCAAAAATTCTCCTGAAAATAAAGATTTCAAATCTCTCCCTGAGCCTAAACCATTAACTGAAATTACTTTTGATGAGCAAATATCTAAGAATACTCTTAATGCTACTCCTGAGATGCGTGCTGAATTTGCTACTTTAGCTATAAATAGTGCTCATGCAATTGATAAACGTATCAAAGCTGTTGCTGGAGCTATTTCACATGGATTTGGTGAAGAAATAATTTTGAATTCTCTTGGTGTTAAAGCTTATGATCTTGGCACTTTTAGTAATGTCAACTTGACTGTTCTTGCTGATGATGGTACTGAAGAAACTGCTGGTTGGTGCGCTGATAACAATAAAGATTTCACTGCACTAAATATTCAACAAGTAGCTGAAATTGCTGCTAAGAAAGCTGCTGATGGTTTTGGTATGAAATATATTGATCCAGGTAATTATGAAATTGTTCTAGAACCTGCAGCTGTTGGTGGCTTTATGTTTTTCATGTCTTACTTTGGTTTTAATGCTTTAATGTATCAAGATTATGTCAGCTTCTTGCGAGATAAAATTGGTGAAAAACTCTTTTCTGAAAAATTGAATCTTTGGGATGATGCTTTTGATAAACGATTAACTTATCGTAATTTCTTTGATGACGAAGGTTATCCTAAAACTAAATTAGATTTGATAAAAGATGGTGTTGTTAAGAATCTAGTCTATGATACCTTAACTGCTCAAAAAGATGGAGTAGATTCCACTGGTCATAATGCTAAATTTGGAGGTCGTTCAATGCCTTATCCTGGTCATCTTCTTATTAAAGATGGTGACTCTTCTATTGATGAAATGATTGCTGATACTAAGAAAGGCATTTTAGTAACTCATTTTCACTACCAAAATGCTGTTGATCCAACAAAAGGTATTTTCACTGGTTTAACTCGAGATGGTGCTTGGTTTATTAAAAATGGTGAAATAAAATACCCGCTTCGAACCCTGCGATACACTGATTCATGTTTAAGATTCCTTAATAAAATTGATCTTGTTGGCGAATATCCAGATTTAAACACTTCTCAAGCAAAAGTTCCTGCTATGAAATTACCATCTTTCACTATCTCAGGATCCCAAAAAGAATAAAAGGAAAAATGGTGGTGGGTATTTTTTTACCCACACACGAATTTTTCTATCGATTTGTTTTTTTATGTCTTTTTTGAATAAGATATGTTGGTATAAGTATAATGATACAACCTCCTACAACACCAACCACTATACCTATTTCACTAGTTGGTATTTCAACAACATCCTCTGTTGATATTTTCATGAGAAATAAATCACAATTTCCAGCATATTCTCCTTGATATGCATGATAAATTGGCCACTCTTCTGATTTGGTAAATCCAGAGATGACATAGCTTTGATTTAAATACCAACAAATTCCTATTCCTACATCCTCCTCTTCTCCACCAAATGTTGTTGAAAATAAAAGCCTTGATCCGTCATCTTTTATTTTTGAAACAAAAGCATCATATTCTGTTAATTCATATGTTCTATTTGGATTATGTGTAATTGGATAATCATTTGATTTAGTTTTCCCTGTAATTAATATATTGTTTTCTTGATCAACTGTAAGTGCTTCACCAGTTTCAATTCCTCCTCCCCCTAAATAGGTAGAAAATATTATGTTTTCACCGGTTGGATTTAATTTCGTTATGAATAGTTCACAAGAACCTTTATTCTCTTCTTGATAAGCGTTCAATACTGGATAGTTTGATGACATTGTGTAACCAGTTAATATAATGTTTTCATTACCATCTATTGCAATATCATTACCTCGATCGACTGCTGTACCTCCAAGGAAAGAAAAATACTCTAATGTTCCATTTATATTAAATCTAGCAAGATAAGCATCTAGCGTTCCTCCAGCATGTGTTCCTTGAAATGCTCCTTCTGTTCCAAGGTCACCAACACCCATTTGACCGGTTAGAAACACTCCATATGAATTAAAACCAATTCCTCTTCCATTATCTTGTCCAGTTGTGCCTAAATAGGTGGAGAAAAGCAATGATTGACCATCTGCTTCAAATACTGTTAGATAGCTATCTAAAATACCTCTAAATGAATTTTGATGAGGATTTAACAATGGGAAATTTGTTGAAGATGTTGTGCCAGAAATAGCAATTCGATCATTTGCATCAAGCTTTAATGTATAACACCAATCACTATTTGTTCCACCCAAAAAAGTTGAAAAAATCAGCGATTGACCATCTTCAGCTAATTTAGCAACAAATATATCCGCATTGCTTTCAGCCCCTCCCATATGTTCTGATTGGTATGGATTTTCCAATGGGAAATCCTCTGAACCAGTAATTCCCGCAAGAACTATATTGTCTTCTGAATCTATTTCAACACTTGTAGCCCATTCATGTGCTGATCCTCCCAGATATGTGGAGAAAATTAATGATCCATTCGGGTAAAATTTCGAGACAGTTACATCTAGATTGCCATTATGACTGTCTTGAAAAGCATTAAACACAGGAAAATCAATTGAAGTAGTTCTGCCAATAACAATAATATTTCCTTTTGAATCAACGGCAGTGTCTCCTAAATAATGCAAATTAGCAACCAATCCTTGTTCGTCACCAGTTCCCCCTAAGAAAGTTGAGAAGTCTATAAATGCAGGTTTATTATCTTCAACAGTTGCTTTAATAAGATCACAAGTTTGTTGGCGATAAAATTGACTTCTAACTGATGTAATGAGGTTTCCATCTGCAATAGGAGGTGATAGTAGATTAAATGTTGCACCAGCTGCTATATATTCATCTTCATAATCTGCATGACCAGTAATATTTTTACCATCAATAACATCAGCTCGTGCCAAAATTCTTACAGCACGGCACCATGCAGTTACAATAGTCCATCTTGAAATAGTTTGTTGTATTAACGAATGAAATTCTGTATTGTCTAATAGATTTTCATGAGAATCCCCAGGTAGTATAGAAATACAATCAAAAAGATAGAAGCTTTCTAATTCTGAAAGTGTTTTATTTACTTCAAATTCAGCAAAAGAAACATAAGAACAACCTGTAATTATTTTCTTTGTTGCTGTTGTGGTTATTTCCCACCCAAATCCCTTGAAAATTTGAATAATATATTGACAATTACCACCATAATCATCATCCATAACAAATAGGATGCGATAAGGATTTTCAACAGACTCTAACCCATTTGAATCTATAGTTATATTCGATCTAGATAATGAATAAAAAACAGAAAATACAAGAACCATCACTAAAATTTTCTTTATTATTTGTTTTTTAATTATATGATTTCTTGTCATTTCATGATCCACCTATATCGTTAAAATATTTGAAACATTTAAATAAGTAATCTAAACTTCGAAAATTAGAAAAATCATTTATTTTAAATATAATAAAATTTAATATATAATTAAAAATTCCTAATTTAGTGAATGATATGGATTCTCAAACTAGTCTAAATTTATTTCCAAATGAATTCAAAGCAATTGAGAGTCAAATTATTGATTTTTTTGTTCAAATCGGAGAAATATTGGATCACAATAAAACTTCAACAAAAATTTTCGCTTATTTTAAAGTCTATAAATTATTAACTCAAGATGAATTAAAACATTTAACAAATTTTTCTTCTAGCACTATTTCAACAACACTTCAAGCGTTTCTTAATTCAGATATTCTAATAAAAGATCTTATACCTAATCAACGAAAGTATGCTTATAGATTAAGAGATGAAAAAGTATCATTTATTTATATAGTATTTAGTCAGATTATTGAAGAATTAGAACGACTTGATTTATTAACTGTGAAATATCAAAAAAAAGTCAAAAAATTTCAAGATAAATATCCAAATATTGTTGAATATTTTAATTCGTGCCTAAATAGTTTAAGAAACTATGTAGAAGCACAACGAAGAGCAATTAATTATGAAAAGAAATTTTCATTTTTTAAAGAATATACCTCAAAAAAATTCCTTTCAATGGAAATATTAGATTATCCTAAAGAAATTCAACAAATTGAAGAGAATTTTGTTGATGAATTAAGTAGGAGCAATTATTTTTCAGTTATTAATCCAATAAAAAACAGAATTTTATCATATATAATTACAAGACAGAAATTCAGTCAAGAGACACTAATTAGCCTAACAGGATTCTCTCGCAGTACAATTTCTCGAGTATTAAATGATTATTTGGATGATGAATTTATTAAAACAATGCCAAGAGAATATCAAAAACCTCTTTTTTATTACCAAGATTCTTTTTCAATAGCAATAATGAATCTGATTTTAAAATCTGATCACTTTATTTTTTCATGGATACCAAAATTCAAAAATTTAATGAAAGAACTTAATGAAAATACACAATACACAACAAATAAAAAAACACGTGATTTTTTAATTATGAGAATTAATAAAATACTAGATCAAATTGAAGAACTAAAATCTAGTTCTAAATTATTAGAGCAAGCTAAGAGTGAACTTCAAGATTTTCTAGGTTTATAAAATTTTTTTACTTGAAAACAATTCTTATGCTAATTGCTTCTAACTTCATTATTTAAATAAGTAATTTAAATTAAATGATGATTTTATTTTGTATGTAAGTGAATTTTAATGTTTATTAACAAAAATAAAATTAAAATTGTTTTAGCAATGCATGGATCTCCTCCGATAGATTTTCCTAGAGAAGAAATGGCTTTCTTTTATGGAGTTCATCTACAAACAGAACATAATCCAAATAGTGTTGATGAAAAAACCAAAAAAAGAGCAGAAGCAATTGAAAATAAGATGAAAAATTGGCCTCGAACAGCAGAGAATGATCCATATTATGTTGCAGGAAAAGAAATAGGAAAAAAAATTGAAGAATTTACAGGCATTCAAACATTTGTTGGTTTTAATGAATTTTGCAATCCAACAATTCAAGAAGCTCTCCAAGAAGCTTTGAAATTGAATCCTGATAAAATATATGTAACAACATCTATGATAACACCAGGTGGTGAACATCAAGAAAAAGAAATTCCTGAAGCTATAAATGAAATCGCTAGAAAATATCCTGATAAAGAAATAGTTTATGTTTGGCCGTATGATATACCAGAAGTAGCTAAATTTATTGGTAACCATATTATGAAGGGAATAAAATAAATTTCGATACTATTCACTTAATCTCAAATTGCAATAATTTTTTAGGAATTCCATCATCCTTTGTTATTTTGGCAAATTCAGTGGCAATAACACCTGCAAGTAATTCACGATCATTTTTTTCAGTCTCCATAAAAAAGAATCTTCCTTTAGACAGTGTTTTTGCATAATTGTAGAATTCTTCTCTTGGATGATATTTATCTAATGGACCATGAAATATGTAAATATCCTTTTTTATATGAGGTAGTTCAGCACTTATATCATATTTTCTATTTTGATGTGTACATTTTCTAAATTTCCAAGCTTGTATACCTTTAACTTTCAACATATATCGTTTCTTTTGAGCTTCATTCTTCATTTTAAGTAAATATAATCTAGCAATAATTAAACGCAATGCACCGAGAATAAAAGGAGGTGTTATAAAATTAATGAAATTAGTAAAAGCATTAGAGTAAACCCATTTAACAGCAGGATCAAATATTATTACTGTTGTTGGATTAATTAAATTCTCATAAATAGCTTGTAAAACAATTGCTCCACCATAACTAGTTGCAAATAATACATAATCACTGTTTTCAAGTCCAAGATGTTTTATTGCTTTTTGCAAATCTCTCGCAGATTCTTCAATTGTGAATTTTAATTTTCTATGTCGCTTCAATTTACTTGAGGCTTTTTCCCGAGATTCTAAAGAATAATACTCGCTAATACCATGATGTGTTCGTGGGAAATCAACCCATGAAGGAGGTGCAGAAATATAACCTGGCAAAAAAACGATAGGTCGTTTTGTTTCTTTTTTTTGAGGTTTATGATGAAAGATCTTTAGTTGTCCATCAGAAACCGAATAATAGATTATTTCACATTCTCCCTCATTATAAAATGGAGGAACATCTCTTCTCCCTGAATTTAGTAAAAAGTCAATTTCTTGCTTTTGCTTCTCAGATAATATAAAAGAAGGCTTTTTATCTATCATCCGACTGTTTCCTTATTGAGTTTAATATTTTCACAATGTAAATTTTAAAATACTTAAATTTTTATGCCTAAAATAGAAATATCAAAAGTTGGATCTACTTTGCCTAAAATAAAAGATACTGTAAGAAAAAAATATGCAGAAGCACTTGAAAAATCAAAAGAAAAGAAAGATAATGCTTGCTGTGCTGATGGATTAATTCTAGATAAAAAAAATCTTGAAAAGAATTTATTCAATGGTGAACTTATTGCTCCAAGCTTTGGTTGTATATATGATTTATCTGGCATAGCTGAAATTAAAGAAGGTGATTTAATAGTTGATTTTGGAAGTGGTTCTGGTTATGATTTAATTCGAGCAGCAAAATTAACTGGTGAGAATGGTAGAGTTATTGGTATTGATATGACACCAGAGATGGTAAATCAAGCACAA